>CAJLTE010000064.1 GCA_905209435.1 uncultured Blautia sp.
ATTTATTTTGAAACTTTTTCTGCTCCAACAGCAGATACTTTGTTTTTACTCGTTTATTTATAAAGTTGTAAACTGGTGTTTCATATGATAGATAGCCATAGATAAATTTCGGATAAAAAAAGGTTATAACGACATTCTTTTATACCATTATACAAATCCCATCCCATTCGCTACAATAGAATCAGAAAGAGAAACAAAACAAGCAATTCCTTAAAACAGGAATGAGCAGCAATAACCAATAAAAGTAAGAAACGGAGGAAACAAACGGTGGAGATTAAGAAAAGCGCAGTTGCCGGAACACTGGAATCCAGTGATGCAATGGTAACCGTAGAACCAAATGAAGGTCACGGAATTGAATTTGAATTAAACAGTGCGGTGATCCATCAGTATGGACACAGCATCCGCAAAACAGTTTTACAGACACTTGAAAACCTCGGCGTATCTGATGTAAAGATCAGCGTCGTTGACAAAGGTGCTCTGGACTGTACCATCAAAGCAAGAGTAGAAGGCGCAGTATTCCGCGCAGTAGACCAGAAAGAAAATCTTCCATGGGGAGGTGCGATCAGATCATGAATCCAAACAAAAAAAGATTAAGAAGAACCATGATGTTCTTAAACTGTCAGAAACCGGGACTTATCAAAGACCCATACATCTATAAACCAGACTCCATCATGCTGGATCTGGAAGACGCAGTAGCAGAAAAAGAAAAAGACGCAGCACGTTTTTCCCTGTATCATGCACTGCAGGAAATCGATTACAGAGGCGTAGAGCGAGTTGTCCGTATCAACGGTCTGGACTCTCCGTACTGGAAAGAAGATATCCGCTGCGCAGTAGCAGGCGGATGTGATTCCATCCGTATCCCGAAAACAGAAAGTGCCAAAGATGTCTATCTGGTAGAGAAAGAAGTTATTCAGGCAGAGAAAGATTTCGGACGACCGGAAGGAAGCGTCCTGATCATGGCTGCCATTGAATCAGCCAGAGGCGTTATGAGAGCCTTGGATATCTGCGAAGCATCTGAGAGACTTTTCGGTATCGCACTTTCCGGTGGTGACTACACAAAAGACCTTCAGACACATATCACAGGAACCGGTCTGGAACTGATGGGTGCAAGACAGAACATGGTCATTGCAGCAAGAGCAGCAGGTGTTCAGTGTTTCGATACTGTCTACACAGACCTTGACAACATGGACGGATTCAGACAGGACGTGGAAACCATCCATCTGATGGGCTTTGACGGAAAATCCATCATCAACCCGAGACAGATTTCCGTTGTCCATGAAATCTTTACACCAAAGCAGAAAGACATCATCTTCGCTGAGAAAGTAGTCCGCGAGATCGATGACAAAAAAGCCAAAGGTATCGGCGTATTTACCGTAGACGGCAAGATGATCGACATCGCATTCTATGACGGTGCAAAGAGAACCATTGAACTTGCAAAAGCATCTGGCGTGTATGAGGGGGATCTGTAAAATGTTAAATAAAGTAGGACGTGAAATTCCACAGGAAATCCTGGACAGAACAGGAAAAGAAGTATTCCAGGGAATCTATTATAAAGACAACACAGAATTCAAAAAACAGGGACCGATCACCAGGGTGGTCATGAATCATGACACCAGTAAAATGGTAAGTTCCATCCATGAAGCACTGGTAAAATGCGGTGCTCATAACGGTATGACATTAGGCTTCCATCATCATTTCCGCGATGGTGACCTGGTTGTAAATATGGTCATGGAAGAAGTACATAAAATGGGAATCAAAGACGTAACCATCTGCGCCAGCTCCCTTGGAAAAGCTCATGATGCACTGGTACCGATGATCGAAGACGGAACCATCACAAATATCCAGTCCTCCGGTGTCCGTGGAAAGATCGGACAGGCAATCTCCGAAGGAAAATTAAAAGGACTTGCCATCATGCGTTCCCACGGCGGACGTATCCGTGCGATCCAGACAGGTGAAACAACTATCGATATTTCCTTTATCGGTGCACCTACCTGCGATGATTATGGTAACTGTAAAGGTATCGGCGGCAAAAGCGACTGCGGCGTTCTTTCCTATTCCTTCGTAGATGGAAACCACGCCAATAAAGTAGTAGCTGTTACAGACTGTCTGGTACCGTTCCCGAACTATCCGGCAGATATCAACATGACAAAAGTTGACTATGTATGTGTCGTAGACCAGATCGGTATCCCGGAAAAAATCGCTACAGGAGCAGCGAAACCAACCACAGATGTCCGTAAACTGATGATGGCAGATTACTGTACTCAGTTTGTAGTGAATACTCCATATTTCAAAGATGGATTTTCTTATCAGACAGGTGTCGGCGGTGCTTCCATTGCTTCCGCAGCATCTCTCGGAAAAATCATGAAAGAACGCGGAATTAAGATGGGATTCGCAGTAGGCGGTATGTCCAAAGGGATGTGTGATCTTCTGGATGAGGGCCTGGTAGGATGCCTTCTGGATACTCAGGACTTCGATACTTCCGCAGTAGAATCTGTAAAAAGACCAAATCACCACAGAATCAGTGCAGGTGCCTATGCAAACCCGTTTAATAAAGGGGCATTTGTCAACAAACTGGATTTCGTCATCCTTGGAGCTCTTGAGGTAGACGTAAACTTTAACGTAAACGTAGTAGTAGGTTCCGATGGTGTGATCACCGGTGCCCAGGGTGGTCATCCGGACGCAGCAGCAGGTGCAAAATGTACCATCGTAATCTCACCGCTTCTTCAGGGACGTATCCCGGCAATCTGTACAAACGTAACTACAGTTACTACTCCTGGTGAATCTGTAGATGTAGTAGTTACAGATTACGGTGTAGCCATCAACCCGGCAAGACAGGATCTGATCGATGTCATGAAAGATGTAAAAGGAATCCCGTTCCGCACCATCGAAGAACTTCGTGACATGGCATACGCCATCGCCGGAGAACCGGAGCCTGTACAGTTCGGTGACAGGATCGTAGGTATCATCGAAAGCCGTGACGGTACAGTTATGGATGTTGTACGCCAGGTAAAACCATACGAATTCTAAGACTGATCCAAGCAGTAATATCCGCTTGACTATCAGCATAAAAATTATACGTGATAAATAATTCAAAAACTCCTTTTAACTCAATTACAATATACAATAATTTCTCCTATAAGTTACAAGTCCCCTGCGGTCAAATGCCAGCCGCAGGGGATTTTGCTGTTATACATATCTGTCACATAGCCTTTTGGCATAGGAACATAGCTTTTGAGAATTAGATTTTTGCTTTGACGGATGCTAAACTTAAATCATCAAAAGAAATCAATAAAAAAACAAACAGCATGTTTAGCTGAAACTGATAACAAAACGGATCGGATCGTACGGTCCACGGAATTAAAAGGAGGATTTTTACTATGACAGCAACATTAAATTACGCAACAGCAAATATTTTCGGAAGCTACATTATGAACATGAGAAAAGTTCCGGGAGCAGATTTCCGCAACGAAAAAGAAGAAAAACAGAAAGAAAAAGAACTGTTCGAAGCAATCGATGACTACGTAGAACAGGCATAATTAATACATCAGGTCAATACCAAGAGTAATGGATGCCATGATTTATATCTGGCATAATTTACATCTAACATGATTCATAAAGTAAGTCAAAGATGCCGGGCCGAAAATATTTGCGGACCCGGCATTATAAAAAAGCAGACAGAGAAATCATTCACATTATTATCTGGTTGTACTATCGAAAAAGGAGGAACAGAACATGTACGGAAACTCTCAGGAAAATGCTCAGCTTTCCCTGCTTAATTACATCGAAACCAGCATCCGAAACGCACTTCTCGAGGAAGTCTATACCACCCCGAAACCCGGGCTTGTAGATCAGTATGATACAGGCGCTCATACAGATATGGACTGTCGGTTATTTGAAAAAAGCGCAACAGCCATCACCCCATACCTGAAACAGATGTTTTACACCGGACTGGAATGGCATCAGAACCCATCAGATTTGTTCCGTACCATCCGCAAAACAGGTATCTACGCAGAGAAAGCTATGTTCCGCGCAACAGACGGAGTCAACACCCACAAAGGTGCGATATTCACCATGGGAATCCTCAGTGCCAGCGCCGGAAAAATGTATGCAGAATACGGATACTTTCCAATTTCCAGAATCCTCCAGTATACCAGTGAAATGACAAAAGAAGTACTGGAGCGGGAATTCCTCAGAATGGAGAAAAGAGAGCCTGCCACCTACGGCGAAAAACTTTACCGCGAATATGGAGAACGTGGGATCCGCGGTCAGGCACAGCTTGGATTTCCAGTCCTTGCCCTTACCGCATATCCAAATCTCAGCTACAGCAGAAGACACGGATACGATCTGAACAAATCAAACATTAACACACTTCTCTGTACCATCGCAGAATTAAACGACACCAACATCCTTGCCAGAAGTTCTTACAATGATCTGAAATGGATCAAACATAAAGCTGTGATGAGCTTGAAGCGGGGCGGTGCATTTACAGCATCCGGTATGAAACAGCTGGTAGAAATGAATCAGGAATGTATCTGGAGAAACATCAGTCCCGGAGGTTCTGCAGACATTCTTGCAGCAGCAATCTTTCTCTGGAAGTTGGAACATTTAAATGAGGAACTGAAAAATGAAAACCAGAACTAGATTTCCGAAACCGGGACAGAGAATCTTACGTTCAGCCATTGCCGTAGCATTATGCTTTCTGGTATACATACTCAGAGGCAGGAGAGGAATCCCTTTTTACTCCGCCCTTGCAGTACTTCAATGCATCCAGCCTTACTATGAAAGCACTGCCAAAACTGCTAAAAAAAGAGTAACAGGAACCTTTATCGGAGCATTCTGGGGACTCCTGGTCATTCTGGTTCAGGTATATCTTCTCCAGGGAAAACTTCATGACACACTTGCCGGATATCTGCTGATCTCGATAGTGACCGGAGTTGTACTGTATTCTACAGTTGTACTGAAATGTACAGATGCAGCCTATTTTTCCTGCGTTGTATTCTTAAGTATTGTAGTCATGCATATTGCTGATGGAAACCCGATCTTGTTTGTATTCAACAGAGTTATGGATACACTGATCGGCGTAGGACTGGCATTTCTTGTCAACAGCGCACACTTACCAAGAGCCAAAAATAACGACATTCTGTTCGTCTCCGGCATTGATGACACGCTTCTTGACAGCAGGTATCAGTTATCTTCCTATTCCAGAATTGAGTTAAACCAGATGATTGAACAGGGTGCACATTTCACTGTTTCCACCATCCGAACTCCGGCTTCCCTGATGGAAGTCATGCAGGGAGTAAAGCTGAAATATCCGGTCATTGCCATGGACGGAGCAGTCCTCTATGACATGAAAGAGAACTCCTATCTGATGAAATATCAGATGTCCGAGTCACAGGCAGAACGAATGGCAGACTTTCTGACACAGCAGAGTGCACATTTCTTTATCAATACCGTAGTAGATGACACTGTTGTTATTTATTATGATATCCTGGACAATGAAGCGCAACAGAAAATATTTGCCTCCAAACGCCGCTCCCCGTATAGGAACTATGTACACACCCAGAGCCCTGCGTACGACAATGTCATCTACTTCTTCCTGATCGATCAGAAAGAAAAAATTGACCGTTTATACGACGAACTTCTTAAGCAGCCATGGGCATCAGAATACAGGATTGCAAAAGCAGATTCCGTAAATTATCCAGGATATACGCACCTGAAGATCTATCACAAAGATGCTACCAGAGATCATATGCTGGAGAATTTAAAAGCCATTCTGAATCTGGAAAAAACCGTTACATTCGGCAGCATTCAGGAATGCTATGATGTATTCATCGAAGACTCCGACCGTAACCTGATGGTACGTGAAATGAAAAAACGATATAAACCAGTGTGTCTGAAACATGTTTAAAGTAAATCCCCACTCACGATCTTGATTGTCAAAAACAATAAAGTCGTGAGCGGGGACTTCTTTGTAACTGTACGTTTTATACTGCTTGCAAATATATAATTGTATATATTGCCTGCCATCAGGTGCATTTCCCATATACAAATTAGTTATAACGCCATTCTCTTAGACAATTGGAAAAAAACATCAACAGCGATTACAATAACAATTGTAAAGCAACGGTACATCTGTTCCACAGACAGATGAAACAATTTTTGAAAACTGAAAATCTGAAAATATAAAACAAAGAAAAAGGAGAAAACACTATGGTAAAGTTATACGACACAGGTGCCTATCTGGTAAACGGAACAACAATCGTACCTGAGGCAGAAGCAGCAAAAGCAGAAGCAATGACAGGCAAAAAAGTCTCAAAAGAAGAAGCAAGAAAAGGAACCATCGCATACGGAATCATGAATGCTCATAACACTTCCGGAAACATGGAAAACCTGAAACTGAAATTCGATGCAATGGCATCCCACGACATCACATTCGTAGGAATCATCCAGACAGCCAAAGCATCCGGAATGGAAAAATTCCCACTTCCATATGTACTTACAAACTGCCACAACTCCCTCTGCGCAGTAGGCGGAACCATCAACGAAGATGACCACATGTTCGGTCTCTCCGCAGCAAAGAAATACGGTGGAATCTATGTACCACCACACATCGCAGTTATCCATCAGTTCATGAGAGAAATGTTCGCAGGATGCGGCAAAATGATTCTCGGAT
This sequence comes from uncultured Blautia sp., assembly GCA_905209435.1. Next base: position 6,674 of record CAJLTE010000064.1, read on the forward strand.
CTGACTCCCACACCCGTTACGGAGCACTTGGAACCATGGCGATCGGTGAAGGCGGCGGCGAACTTGTAAAACAGCTTCTCTGCGACACTTACGATGTAGCTTGTCCGGAAGTCATCGCCATTTACCTTGACGGCAAACCAAATCCATGGGTTGGACCACAGGATATCGCTCTTGCGATCATCGGAGCAGTATTCAAAAACGGCTATGTAAAGAATAAAGTAATGGAATTCGTAGGACCTGGTGTATCTTCCATGACAACAGACTTCCGAAACGGAATCGATGTTATGACAACAGAAACAACCTGTCTTTCCTCTATCTGGAGAACAGACGAAGATACAAAGAAATTCCTGAACATCCACGGACGAGGAGAAGATTACAAAGAACTCAACCCTGCAGATGTTGCATACTATGATGGTGTTGTTTATGTAGACTTAAGCACTGTAAAACCAATGATCGCACTTCCATTCCATCCAAGCAACACCTACGAGATCGACGAACTCAATGCAAACCTGAAAGACATTCTCCACGAAGTAGAGCAGGAAGCAGCAAAAGTTTCCCAGGGCAAGGCACCGTTCCATCTGGTAGACAAGATCACAGACAAAGGCTTACAGGTACAGCAGGCAGTCATCGCAGGATGCGCAGGCGGTAACTATACAAACGTAGTAGAAGCGGCACATGCATTAAAAGGAAAAGATACAGGAAACAATGAGTTCAGCCTTTCTGTATATCCATCTTCACAGCCTGTATTTATCAACCTTACAAGACAGGGCTATATCGCAGACCTGATGGAAGCAGGCGCAGTTATCCGTACAGCATTCTGCGGACCATGCTTCGGTGCCGGAGATACTCCATGCCATGATGGTTTAAGTATCCGTCACACAACCAGAAACTTCCCGAACAGAGAAGGAAGCAAGCCAGGAAACGGTCAGATGTCAGCAGTTGCACTTATGGATGCACGTTCCATCGCAGCTACAGCAGCAAACGGCGGTATTCTTACATCAGCAGAAACTTTAGACTGCTGGGGAGATGTACCGGAATACAGCTTCGACAAGACTGTATATGATAAGAGAGTATACTACGGATACGAAAAAGGTGATGAGAACAAATCCCTTGTTTATGGTCCGAACATCAAAGACTGGCCGGAAATGAGCCCGCTTACAGACAATATCCTGCTGAAAGTATGCTCCAAGATCCTTGACCCTGTAACAACAACAGACGAACTGATCCCATCCGGTGAAACATCTTCCTTCCGTTCCAACCCGTTAGGACTTGCTGAGTTCACACTTTCCAGACGTGATCCGGAATATGTAGGACGTTCTAAAGAAGTTGACAAACTGGAAAAAGCACGTGTCGCAAATGGCAATGTATTTGAAGCAGAACCAGCACTGAAAGAAGTATTCGAGCAGATCAGCAAACTTCCGGGACAGGCAGATGTAAAACCGGAAGAAACAGAGATTGGAAGCATGATTTATGCCGTAAAACCAGGTGATGGTTCCGCCAGAGAGCAGGCAGCAAGCTGTCAGAGAGTAATCGGTGGTCTTGCAAACATCACAAAAGAATACGCTACCAAACGTTATCGTTCCAACGTTATGAACTGGGGTATGCTCCCATTCCAGATGAAAGGTGAGCCGGACTTCGAAGTAGGCGATTACATCTACATCCCAGGAATCAGAGCTGCTCTGGACGGTGATATGAAAGATATCAAAGCATATGTAGTCGGCAAAGAGCCAAAAGAACTCTCTCTGCACATCGCAGATATGACAGAAGATGAGAAGAAGATCGTAAAAGCAGGATGCCTGATCAACTACAACAGAAGCAGAAACAAATAATCAGAATCACTTAAACATGAAAGTATAAGCTCATATTGCGTAACAAAACTGCCACTTTGCAGGAATTTTCACAGAAACTCCTGCGGGTGGCAGTTTCATTTCTTTATCCGTTTGTAGCAGTCCAGAGAACTGCAAGGCGCATTATGGATGGTAATGTATATGTTCGTAAATAAAGCCAGTCAGATACTTATAATTTGTTTCATCAAAATTGAACAAGTGCAGAAAAACTATTGGTTTTGATTCAATAAACATTCGGAATACAGATTATGAGTATTTGTTTAACTTAAGTAATCCCCCATAGTTTATTACTTTTTACAATTAAAGCAATGAGCAGGGACAATACTTAAATTAGTAAACATAAACGCCAGAACAACAAAAGAGTTCTCTTTAAAAGAGAACTCTTTTTATAATGTTTTAAAACAGCAAGATCTATCTACTGTATATCCTCTCCATTGTCTTCCAATATATCAGAATTGTCCAGAGAACCATCTGATCCGTTACCTGAACTGTCGTCATCTGAATAATCAATCTGATCAGAAGAATCAGCTCCCGTATCATCCGACGGTGTCTGGTCATCGCTTCCATCATCCGAAGTTCCATCGCCGTTATCTGTATCATCATAACCCTGATCTGGATTATCCTGCTGATCATTATTGGAAGAGTCATCATAATAAGAATCGTCATAGTCGCCATCATCATTGGAATCATAATTGCTGTCCTGGGTATAAATGGTAAACCCGTCTTCTTCAGCCTGAGCTTCTGCCTGAGCCTGAGCTTCCGCAGCTGTTTCCGGTGCTTCCGTAAAATTTGTAACTGCCTTTGATACCGTATTTCCGGTAGGTGCAACAGCAGAAATCGCAAACATTGCTCCGCAAAGCAGAATTGCAGTTCCCGCAATCTGAATTTCATCTATATGTTTCATAATCAATTTCTCCCGTTAAAAATAGTATTTTACATCATTATATACTGGAAATAATTATTTTTGTAGAGTTAATTTTTGGTTACCCTAACAATAACAATTTTTACCTTTTATATTCTAACATACTCTGTTAAAATATGAAGTATAAATTTGCTGAAAATTCCATTACAAAGGGCAATCAAGAATGCAATTTTGCCTTGTTATAAAAAAGGAAAGAACCATAACGATATCTTGTGAAATTTCATTCGAAATGCAGTAAGGAGCAGAAGCTAAAATAAAGGAGGAAGCATTTTGAAAAATATAAATTTAAATGGCACATGGGTCCTTGCAGACGGTGAAAAGAATCCGTTGTGCCAGATTCAGGTACCTGGAACGGTATTATCCGGGTTACTGAATGCAGGTAAGATTGAAGACCCTTTTTACCGAACAAACGAAGAACAGACCAGAGAATTATTCTGGAATGATTATGTATTTGAACGCAGTTTTACCGTTGAAAAAAAACTTTTGAAAGAAGATCAGATTTTATTGATCTGCGAGGGACTCGATACCCTCACAGATATTTATATCAATGATCAGCCCGTTGCAAATACTGATAACATGCACCGTACCTGGAAGTTTTCTGTCAAAGAATACCTGAACGAGGGAGAGAACAAGATACGCATTGTATTCCGTTCTGTTCTTCAATTTATTGAAAACTATACATATGCCGAACACAAAGAAATCCATTATATTCCCAGCGGTGGAATGAAGGGAAATCAGCTTCTTCGTAAAGCTCATTCCATGTTCGGATGGGACTGGGGCCCACAGACAATTGACGCCGGTATTTTCCGTGATATTTATCTGGAAGGATTCAGCCATCCGCGTATTGAAGATGTTGTATTTCATCAGGTACATCAGGACAATGCAGTCACTGTAACAGCAGAAGTACAGCTTCGCAGCAAAAATTGGGGGAGCGAAAACTGCTGCAGCCATATATTCTCCACCACAAACAATCCAACAGATAAATTCGAAAACTATACAGTAAATATCGAATTCAACGGTCCTGAATGTACACAGGAACAGACACTTACAGTAAACAGCGATGGTAAGCTTTCCTTTTCATTTGATATTACAAATCCACATTTATGGTGGCCAAACGGTTATGGCGAACAGCCACTTTACAATATATGCGTAAAATTACTTGAAAAAGACGGAGATACACTTGAAACTGTTAATAAACGAATCGGTCTGCGAACTTTAACCATCAGTCAGGAAAAAGATCAGTGGGGCAGTGAATTCGCATTCTGCATCAACGGCCTGAAGATTTTTACAAGAGGTGGAAACTATATTCCAGAAGACTGTCTGTACACCCGAATCTCTCATGAGACCCAGAAATACCTGTTAGAATCCTGCAAAAAAGCCAACTTTAACTGCGTCCGTGTATGGGGCGGCGGTTACTATCCATCCGATTATTTCTATGATCTCTGCGATGAAATGGGGCTTATTGTATGGCAGGATCTGATGTATGCATGCAACGTATATGATGTAACAAAAACATTCGGAGAAAGCTGCCGTCAGGAAACTCTGGACAACGTAAAACGTCTCCGCCATCATGCAAGCCTTGGTTTATGGTGCGGAAATAACGAGATTGAATCCGCCTGGGATCACTGGCAGGATTTCCAGACAGAAACACCTTATCTGCGTGCAGATTATATAAAATTATTCGAAAATATCCTGCCGGATGCAGTAAGAGAAGCAGATCAGGATACATTCTACTGGCGATCTTCCCCATCATCAGGAGGGTGCTTCGACAACCCAGATGATGAGAACAGAGGCGACACCCATTACTGGGATGTATGGCACGGTCAAAAGCCATTTACAGATTATCAGAAATATTACTTCCGTTTCTGCTCAGAATTTGGTTTTCAGTCATTTCCATGCATGAAAACAGTGGAAAGTTTTACAGAAGAAAAAGACCGCAATATTTTCTCCAGAGTCATGGAAAACCACCAGAAAAACGATGCTGCAAACGGTAAAATCCTCTATTATTTATCCGAGAATTTCCAGTATCCGCAGGATCTGAACCATCTACTTTATGTCAGCCAGATTCTTCAGGGAATGGCAATGAAGTACGGAGTAGACCACTGGAGACGAAACAGAGGACGCTGCATGGGAACTCTTTACTGGCAGGTAAATGACAACTGGCCGGTCGCTTCCTGGTCAAGTATCGACTATTTCGGCCGCTGGAAAGCACTGCATTATATGGCAAAGAAATTCTACGCACCACTGGCAGTGAGTATGAGAAGAGATGGAGAAATTTTCAAAGCTTATCTGGAAAACGAAACAGGCCAAGCTCAGGAATGGACAGTTACAGTCTCTGTAAAAAATATGAAATGTGAAGTACTAGATTCCGTACAGGCAACAGGAACAACTGCTTCTTTCCGATCCGAAGAACTCATCCAGATTGATGTATCAAAATGGAAAAAACAGGAAGATCACGTATTCGTAGAAACAGTTTTAAAACTTTCAGACGGTACAGTTCTCACAGATACGGAAACACTTGTTCCATACAAATATGTAGGACTTGAAACTCCTGCGATCAGTACAACTGTAGAAGAACAGGAAGACGCATACTTAATCAAAGTAAAAACAGACTGCTTCGTACCATTCCTGTCCCTGGACTTCAAAGACGCCGACGCAATACTTGAAGACAACTTTTTCCATATCACAGATACCGAAGAAAAAATAATCCGAGTATCAAAAAAAGATATCCGCAATGGTTCATTTAAAAATGTTCAGGATATGAAAAACAGATTGGAAATTCTTACATTAAAATAAATCGGTTTCAGTTTCAAGCGGATATTCGCAATCCGCGTGACTAAAAACAGTTATTGAAATTTTCTTTCATATCCCGGAAATAACCTTTACATTTTACAATCCACCCTTGACTTAAAGTCCACTTTCAGTTGTATAATTTTTACCAGAAAATAGAATTACAGGAGGTACAGATATATGTCAGATTGCAAATGTTGTAAAGCAGTTCCGGGAACAGGCGGAGATAAATATACTCCGATGGAAGAACGTACAGGTGAAAAATCCACTGTATATTTCACCAGAGACCTTTCCCCTGAAGGACTTCAGAAAATTTTTGACTGTATAGCAGGAGATAAGCTTACAGGAAAAGTAGCCATCAAACTTCACACAGGCGAGAAAAATGGCCCAAACATTATTCCAAGACCATGGGTAAAAGAACTGATTGAAAAGAGGCTTCCAGATGCTTCCATTGTAGAAACAAACACTTATTACGAAGGTGACCGTTATACAACCGAGCTGCACAGAGAAACTCTGAAAGTAAACGGATGGACTTTCTGCCCGGTAGATATCATGGATGAAGACGGAACTGTTATGCTCCCTGTAAAGGGGGGCAAATGGTTCACAGAAATGAGCATGGGTAAGAATATTACAAACTACGATTCCATGCTGGTATTAACACATTTCAAAGGCCATACAATGGGCGGCTTCGGCGGTTCCAATAAGAACATTGGTATCGGATGTGCAGACGGCCGTATCGGAAAAGGAATGATCCATACAGCAGAGGGTTCCGACAATATGTGGAGCATTGCAGAAGAAGAACTGATGGAAAGAATCACAGAATCCTCCAAAGCTACTGTAGATTATTTCGGTGAGCATATCGTATTTATCAACGTATTAAGAAACATGTCCGTATCCTGCGACTGCGAGGGCGTTGGCGCAGCTCCGGTTGTTACACCGAACATCGGAATCGTAGCCTCCACAGATATCCTTGCAGCAGATCAGGCTTCTGTAGATCTTGTCTATGCACTGAAAGAAGAAGACCATAAAGATCTGGTAGAAAGAATTGAAAGCCGTCACGGCTTACGTCAGCTTACTTATATGAAAGAAGCTCATATGGGAAATGACAGATACCAGCTTCTTGATGCAGACAATGACAACAAAGTCATCTCCACAAAAGAAGCAGTAGCAGACGTAAAACCTTTCCAGGGATAACATTGCTCATACCTGATTTGGTTAAATAATGCATAAAACAACCGCCATACTATAACAGCATTTTGTATAGTATAGCGGTTATTTTTCGTTAATACGTCAATACCCTACTGCAAAAGTCAGAAAAATCGAAAAAAACTGGATTCTGTCCGAAAAATCTGTTATTATAAAGACTGCATGAATATAATTTCAACTTTAATACAATTTATTTAACCAAACTGCGGAGCAGTTATTTGGCTATGAGCAAGTAGCGAAACGGATTGCGAATATCCGCTTGAATTAAATAAGAATCTATGATACAGACCCAAAAGAAATCGCTGATCCGTATATCTGCAATTCTATTTTTCTTTCTTGTATGATATCAGGGTATTATTTTCCCTGAATTTGAAATTATAAATTTTTTAAAACAGAGGTGTTATTATGAGCTGGTATAACGAGGCAATTTTCTATTACATCTATCCACTGGGCTTAACCGGTGCACCAAAACACAATGACTACAGTGCTCCAGTACCCCGTCTGAACACACTACTTCCATGGATTGACCACATCAAGGAGATTGGATGCACTGCATTATATATCGGGCCTTTATTCGAGAGTGTAGGACATGGCTATGAGACCACTGATTACAAGAAACTGGACTCCCGCCTTGGAACGAACGAAGACCTTAAGAACTTCGTAGCAGCCTGTCATGAAAAAGAGATCAAAGTTATCTTTGACGGTGTATTTAACCACACAGGCCGTGATTTCTTTGCATTTAAAGACATTCAGCAGAACCGTGAGCATTCCAGATATCTCAACTGGTACTGTAATGTAAACTTCGGCGGAAACAACGAATATAACGATGGTTTCTCCTACGAAAACTGGGGCGGCTACAACCTCCTTGTAAAATTAAACCAGAGAAATCCGGAAGTACAGAATTACATCTGCGATGTGATCCGTTTCTGGGTATCCGAATTTGATGTAGATGGAATCCGCCTTGATGCAGCAGACGTTCTTGATTTCGATTTCATGCGTGCCCTGCGCCGCACAGCAGCAGAAGTAAAAGAAGATTTCTGGCTTATGGGTGAGGTCATCCATGGCGACTACAGCCGCTGGGTAAACGGAGAAACACTCCATAGTGTAACAAACTACGCACTGCACAAAGCCCTTTACAGCGGACATAACGATCATAACTATTTTGAGATCGCACACACTGTAAAATATCTCCAGAATATGGGAAATCTGGATCTTTACAACTTTGTGGACAACCATGACGTAGAACGTATTTATACTAAACTTTCCAATAAAGCACATTTTGCACCTGTTCATGTCTTACTTTATACACTGCCAGGTGTACCAAGCATCTATTATGGTTCTGAATTCGGCATCGAAGGAAAGAAAGAGAAATTCTCAGACGACAGTCTCAGACCTGCCCTGAACATCGAAGATTATGCAGATGCTGTACAGAAGAATCCATGCACTGCACTGATCGCAGCCCTTGGAAAAGTAAGACAGAACACACCGGCATTAAGCTACGGAAGTTACACAGAGCTCCAGCTTACCAACCGCCAGTTTGCATTTGCCCGTGACCTTGACGGAATCCGTGTGATCGTTACCGTAAATAACGATGACAATGCAGCAGGTATGAGCCTCCCGGCAGGAAACTGCGCGGAATATATTGGAACCCTAACAGGTCAGAAAGTATCCGTCCAGGGTGGCCGCATCAACGTAACAGTAGCTGCCAACAGCGGAGAGATCTGGGTTCCTGCAGGTGATATGCCAGAATACACACCTGTAAAAGTAGAAGTTACAGATACTGAAGCTGCAAAAACAGAAGAGAAACCTGAAGAAGCAGCTTTCACACAGCCGGAAACTCCTGTACAGGACAAAACTCTCGCAGAAGCAGAAACTGCAGCAGCGAAAGCAGAAGATGTTCAGCCGGAAAAATCTGTTGAAAACAATATTTCTGAGAAAACACCAGTTTCTGAAGAACCGTCTAAGACAGTAACCGTAGATCCTGACAAAGCACCCGAAGACATGACTGTAGAAGAATTACAGCAGGCAATCCTTGCCAAAATGGCAAACAACGGTCCGGTCACAGATCAGATGAAGAAAACCGTATATGACAACATCTGGCATGATTCTCTGGTAAACTGGATTAAGAGTTTCCATTAAGGAGATTTTCTGCATTCATATATTCCAGCGGATAAAACTATTTATATTCGCTATACACTCTATGAAATAAAAGAACATGGACGAAACGGATGCGGTTTCTATGACGGAACCCAGAAATAATCGTTAACTCCGAAAACGTAAAAACTATATAATAAACCAAAAGGAAACAGAAGAGGATACTAAAGTTTTTATCTTTTCTGTTTCCTTTTTGTATATAGTACATAAGTCAAGCGGATAAAATCATCCGCTTCGCGGCGCAAAACTTAGCTGACCGCTATATAAAACATCAAAATATACATCAGCTGTTCTTTTAGCGAAAAGCTTTTCAACACTTTCTCTTCCCATGAAGCATCTGGATAACGATTAGCCAGAAACATATTCTGTCCACAGTACAATCCATAAAGCAGTAACCTCTTTCCGTCTCTGAGAGCTTCCCGCTCCATGATTAGTCCCCAGCGCAGCTGATCCATCAGATGAAGATAAAGCGATACACATAAAACCAGATTACTGGTACGGTTATGTGCAAGAAGAGCCTGCTTCACTGCAGAACTGACCACCTTTCCGATAAGTTCTCCCAGTTTCGAATGCCCGGAAGCGTCCGTAAGTGTCAGTTCTCCCTCCATGCTTGACGCAATCACAGTTCCATCCGTACCAGAACCTGTCGCAATTTCTTCCGAATAACAGCTGCCAAGCAGAAGATGAGAAACAGCAGAAGCTTTTGCTTCCGAAGCAATCATCAATGCCCGAAGCATTGCCGCATCCGTAAGATTCTGATTAATATAAATAAAAACATTGATTGTCCCCGGCGGCAGCATTTCATAAGAACCATTCCTCTCATAATAAGAAGACGGATCCCCCGGACACATCCCATTCGAATCAATCCCACCAGTAACAGCAGCAGTCACAGACAGCTCCTGATACTGAACTTTCTCAACCGCACAAAGCTCCGTCCACGCTGCTGTACTCAGCGCAGTAGCAGTCTCCGGATCAATTTCCAGCTCCCGTGCATGAGCCCTCAGATCTTCCTCATAAGTATCCCCCAGCATTTCACATTCATAAGCCCCATTCATACAGTTAATATTTAACGCATGCATAAGATGAGTAGTAATCCCTCCATTCAACGGACTGGTACTCAAAACTTTCGTCTTACCCGGAAAAGTAAAAATTGTACCCCCTTTTTTCTGTTCATAACTAAAAATATCATTCATTCGTAAACTTCCCCTTTACATCTGCATCTTTGTGCAAGACTTTTTATATTGGATTATGAGGGATATTCTACTTTAAATTCTGCTTCTTGACAATACCCAGGATTCCTCATGATTATTCAAGAAATTTATAAATCCATAGAATAGAGGATATTGATCAATCGTCTGATTCTGGATGGAAGAAGTGCTGAAATTCAAGGTGTTGCGACAGATGCTGAAAAGCGAAAAGAACTTTATAAAGAGTATAATATATAACGTAAAAATTTCCTCCTGTCGGTCTGAAAATTAATGACTGACAGGAGGAAGCTTTTTATATTAGACTATGATAAGTATTCCACCTTAAATCCTGTCTCCTGACAATACCTGTCTATTCGAGAGCCTTTATAACACCGGATCGTAGCTGCCTTATTAATGATCCATTCTCCGATAAAATCCGGATCATGGCGAATCTCCAGATATTTTAAACGATTACATCCATGAAAAACCCACTTTCCAATATAACGCACATTCGGCGGAATTACCACATGAGTCAGATTACAGCATTTAAAAAATGCACTTTCATCCAGCACCTCCAGCGAATCCGACAGTTCCAGTGAATTCAGGCCACAGAAATAAAAAGCCTGCTTACTGATAATTTTTAATCCTTCCGGAAAAGAAACTTTGTTTAATTTCTTACACTTATAAAAAGCTCTGTCATCAATTTTCTCCAAAGATTCCGGAAAAATAACCTCTGTAAGAGCAGTACATTCAGAAAAAGCACTGGGACCAATAGAAACCAAATGGCTGTCTGATGAAAACTTTAAATCACTTAACTTCCGGTCATTATTAAATGCACTTTTAGGAATATTGGTAAGTCCGGATGGAATTTCAACTTTTTTCAGAGAAACGCAGTCTGAAAATGCACCTGTTCCAAGCCTACCCAGATATTCCGGAAGTTCAATTTCGCTCAGACGGGAGCATCCCTGAAAAGCTTTACTTCCAATCTGCTCCATTTCGTACGGAAATACTACTGAACGGATCACTGATTTGTTAAAAAAAGTCTCTGCTGATATAGAACGGCAATTTATCGGTATTTCCATATTTTTCCCAAGATACTGCCCACAATTACGGCGTGTAAGTATGAAAGATTTAGAAGAATCAGCCGCTGATTTTGTCATAAAAAAATACTCCTTTACAATATAGAAAACATTCTTTCTCTGTATCAGAGCATTTTGGGCTACACGTTATATCAAATATACCACATTGCATCAAAATACCGATAACTGCCAGTAATCCGCATTCCCAACGAGAACAGAGAAAACATACTTAAGGGTGATGTTTTAGTAAAAAAGAGAACACTAAAGAAGATCACCCTTCCATTTTCTATTACGTGTAGTAAATGGCGGCAGTTTATAGCAGGTATTCTGACTCACGCAGTAACGCCGAATCTCGCCTTCTCACATATAAGTATGCAATGGATATGAGACACAGCTACACGTATACAGCAGCACGACTGTTCAGGATTCTGACCTGATTCCCTCTTAGCTGAAAGTCCGACATTTATGTGCCGTAACTAACAGAACTAAAAACCGGTAATTGTTAATAAATGTTCAATTAAGATTGTATTATACATGTTCTTAAGAAAAAATCAATAAAAAACTTTTAGAATGTCAAAAAAAATTACATTGTGTCACATCAGAACAGTAAGTTCTTGGATAACTTCGACATTTAACGTAATAGTTCGACATAATTCTATTAAATATTCACGAAAATTCGAACTTTTTCTGGGATTTTGTGTAAATTTAAAATTAATTTTCAAACAATACTTTTTTTATAAATATTTTTCAAGAAAATTGTTGACAAAACAATAGATGCAATGTTATGATGAATTTGTTAAAAAAATACATACTGATAAACACACGTACAGCTTGTTACTACGGTAACGATTGAAGAATTGTTGGGTGAGAATCCCAAACAGGGTATAAGTCCCTTGCAGTGTATTTAGTCTGCAGTTCACTGTATTCTTGTAATGGTATTCAAAGGGAATACTGTAATGCGAAGGATATGAGTGAAGTTCAATCTGTACATTACATTCCCTGCCATTTGGCGGGGATTTTTTTTGCACTTTGATAACTGAATATCGGAAGTCGCTTTTTATCCCTT
>CAJLTE010000065.1 GCA_905209435.1 uncultured Blautia sp.
AAATTGATGGTGTGCTTCACGAATTCAGCTCCATTCCGGGCGTAAAAGAAGACGTAAGCGATATTATCATGAATCTGAAGAGCCTTGCTATTAAGAACCACAGTACAGACAATGAGCCAAAGACTGCATACATCGAGTGTGAAGGCAAAGGTGTTGTAACTGCTGCAGATATTCAGGCTGATCAGGATATCGAGATCATGAATCCGGATCAGGTAATTGCTACCTTAAACGGCGGCAAGGACTGCAGACTTGCTATGGAACTTACTATCACAAAAGGCCGTGGTTATATCAGCGCTGACAAAGGTAAATCTGATGATATGCCTATCGGTGTACTTGCAGTTGATGCAATTTATACACCAGTAGACAGAGTTAACATGATCGTAGAAAATACACGTGTTGGTCAGGTAACCGATTATGATAAGCTGACACTGGATGTGTACACAAATGGTACACTTGATCCGGATGAGGCTGTAAGCCTTGCAGCAAAAGTATTAAGCGAGCACTTGAGCCTTTTCATTGATCTTTCTGAGAATGCAAAAACCGCTGAGGTTATGATCGAGAAAGAAGACAATGAGAAAGAAAAAGTTCTGGAAATGAGCATTGATGAACTTGAGTTGTCTGTTCGTTCCTATAACTGCTTGAAGAGAGCCGGCATTAATACGGTTGAAGAATTATGTAACAAGACTTCTGATGATATGATGAAAGTTCGTAACCTTGGTCGTAAGTCATTAGAAGAAGTTCTTGCGAAACTGAAAGAGCTGGGATTACAGCTTCAGCCTACAGAAGAGTAAGAACATTCTTAACGAAGAGATATTATACGGTGGGAATGCCTAAGCAGTCGGACAGTAAGACCGAACAAGCGTGCCCGGCTGTCCCACAGATGGAGGAAAATTAAATGGCAAAATATAGAAAATTAAGCAGAACTTCTGACCAGAGAAAAGCATTACTGAGAAGCCAGGTAACAAGCCTTTTATATCATGGAAAAATTGTTACTACAGAAGCTAAAGCAAAAGAAATCCGTAAAATCGCAGAAGGCCTTGTAGCTATGGCTGTTCGTGAAAAAGATAACTTCGAAACTGTTACTGTAACTGCTAAAGTTGCTCGTAAAGATGCTGAAGGCAAGAGAGTAAAAGAAGTTGTTGACGGAAAGAAGAAAACTGTATACGATGAAGTACAGAAAGAGATCAAGAAAGATGCTCCTTCCAGACTTCACGCTCGTCGTCAGATGATGAAAGTTTTCTACCCGGTTAAAGAAGTACCTGCAAAGGGTGCCGGAAGAAAGAAAAACACTAAAGACGTAGATATGGTTGCTAAGATGTTCGATGAGATCGCTCCAAAATACGCTGACCGTAACGGTGGTTACACAAGAATCGTTAAGATCGGACCGCGTAAAGGCGATGCTGCAATGGAAGTTCTGATCGAGTTAGTATAATTCTACTGAATTTTTGATTTTATATTTGTCCAAACGATAATGAGACTGCATATATTGGGGAATTGTCCCCGTATATGCAGTTTTTTTGTTGATTTTATCTAGTATTATTGCTATGGGAATTGCGTTACCTGGGACAGTGTGAACAGTAATATGATTTCTGGGTTATTATGGCAATGCTGTTGATTGCCCTTGATTATTTGTGCCAGATAGCGTAAAATCGTAGAGTGTACAATTATCATTCAAGTGGATATTTGTAATTGAAGCAGGGGACTTACCTGAATCGGTTAAAAAATGATTAGGAGTAAGTAAAAGCTGCGGATGTTTGTTTTTGGCAATTAAAGCATAGAGTTTATTTAGATGAACACATGAGAAAAAATGTAAGAGAGGAATACAAATGACTGCCAGGAGAATAAGAAATTGAGCCAGAATACTACAAAGAAGAAATCGGGTGTGGGCTATTGCATAAGATTGCTTCTGCTGTTGGCAGAGTTACTGGCTGTTGCACTGTTTCTGTGGGGAAATGATGTTTATTCTTTATCTGCTGCCACCCCTGAATTTAAATGGGAGAACTATGAGACAATTGCACATGCTCTAGGGGGAATCAGTGATAAAACATATTTGAATTCAAAGGAGAGTTTCCTGGCAAATTATCAGATGGGATGCAGACTGTTTGAAGTTGATCTGACAAAAACATCTGATGATGTATGGGTCTGCAGACACAGTTGGAATCAGTCACTGGGACAATGGGAGGGGGATGAGAAGAATATTCTGTCCTCGCAGGAGTTTTTATCCAGACCGATCTATGGTCAATATACCCCAATGACTTTCGAAGATCTGCTGGTTCTATTGAGTGATTATCCAGATGCATTTGTCATGCTGGATTCCAAACAGTATTCTGTCCGTAATTACCAGAAAACACTTGAGGACTATGCAGATTATATAGAACTGGCACAGGAGGCCGGTATTCCTGAGGTGATGGGACAGATCATACCGGAGATTTATAATCAGGCAATGTTTGCGGGAACGGCACTGTTGTACAATTTTCCAGGATATATTTATTCTTTATGGAAGGAATATTCCACAGATGACCTGGTTGAGGTTGCAGCTTTTTGCAAAGAGAAGAATATTCAGGCGGCTACAGTCTATTATAAATACTGGTCAGAGGATGTGCAGAGGATTTTTGACAAACAGGGAATCAGATTATATATTTATACTGTAAATAATCTGAAGGAAGCACAGGACTATATGCAGGAAGGTGCTGCCGGTGTATGTTCGGATTATTTACGGGATACAGATTTTGAGTAATATGATGGTATATTATGATTTGTAATGATTTTTACAGCTAATAATTATATTATAAAAGGACATATGATACACAATGAAAATAAGAGTAATGATTGCTGTCTGGGCAGCAAAATTTGTAGGATACGTATGTAAGAAGATGGGAAGGCAGGGTGTGACCTGGGCCGGAAAAGTGGCTCTTAAGATTTGCCCGGATATTCTGGAACAGCTTTCCTCACAGGTGAGAAAAGCAATTTTTGCAACCTGCGGTACGAATGGAAAAACAACTACCAACAACATGCTTTGTGCAGCACTGGAAGCAGAAGGTCAGAAAGTAATCTGCAACCATACAGGCTCTAATATGCTGAACGGTGTTGTAGCAGCATTTGTACTTGCTGCGAAATGGAATGGAAAAATAGATGCCGATTATGCCTGCATTGAGGCAGATGAGGCATCTACCAGACATATTTTCCCAAGGATCAAACCGGATTATATGCTTCTGACAAATCTTTTCCGTGATCAGCTTGACCGTTATGGAGAGATTGATATTACGATGAATATTCTGGAAGAAATGATGCGTAAAGTGCCGAAGATGCAGATTATTGTAAATGGCGACGATGCATTATCTGCATATCTGGCCATGGATTCCGGCAATCCATACGTGACTTACGGGATTAGTAAACCAGTGGTTAAATCAGCAGCAAATGAGATTCGTGAAGGCCGTTTCTGTAAATGCTGTGGTGAGAAACTTGAATATCGTTTCTATCATTACAGCCAGCTTGGTGATTATTACTGTCCGAAATGTGGATTTGCAAGACCGAATCCGGATTTTGACGCAGAGAATGTAAAAGTTGGAGATCAGCTTAGTTTTAATGTAGAAGGAAAGCACATTGTAGCGAATTACAAAGGATTCTACAATGTATATAATATACTGGCGGCTTATGCTGGGGTTCGTACGGCTGGTTTTGAGGGAGATCATTTTGAAGATATGCTTCGCAAATTTAATCCGGAAAACGGTCGTATGGAGCAGTTTCGTATTAAGGGTACAGGTGTAACTCTGAATCTTGCAAAAAATCCGGCAGGATTTAACCAGAACATTTCTGCAGTTATGCAGGATCAGTCACCGAAGGATATTATTATCGCTATTAATGATAATGCACAGGATGGAACTGATATTTCCTGGCTCTGGGATGTTGATTTCGATCTTCTTGGAAATGAAACTGTGAAGTCTATTACAGTAAGCGGAATACGTTGTCAGGACATGCGTCTGCGTCTGAAATATGTAGATATCCCATCTGTTCTTGAAGGAGATGTGGAAAAAGCAATCCGTGACAGAGTAGAGGATGGTGTAGGTAATCTGTATGTGCTGGTAAATTATACGGCATTATTCAGTACCAGAAACATTCTGAAGAAACTGGAGGGCGAGAAATAATGAAAATAACAATAGGACATTTATATCCGGATCTTCTGAATCTTTATGGAGACAGAGGAAATATCCAGTGTCTGATGAAGAGATGCCAGTGGCGGGGAATCGAGGCTGAGACCATTCCATTTGAACTGGATGACAAGATAGATTTTTTGAAACTGGATATCGTTCTTCTGGGCGGCGGTTCCGACAGGGAGCAGATGATCGTATGTGAGAAACTTCAGGAAATTCAGCCGGATTTTAAAGAATATGTGGAGAATAATGGTGTTGTTATTGCAATCTGCGGAGGCTATCAGTTGCTTGGAAAGTATTATAAGACAGACCAGGGGAATATGAAAGGGCTGGATCTGGTTGATCTGTATACGGAGCAGGGAGAGGGTCGTCTGATTGAAAATATCGTTCTCCAGAGTGATTTGTTTGATATGCCGATCGTAGGTTTTGAGAATCATGGCGGCAGAACCTGTATCAATAATAACAAACCACTGGGAAAGGTTCTGTATGGAAAAGGAAATGATGGTAAATCAGGATATGAAGGGGTTGTGTATAAAAACGTGATCGGAACTTATCTGCATGGACCATTACTTCCTAAGAATCCGCAGCTCGCAGACTGGCTCATTAAACATGCGCTGGAAAAGAAATACGGCAGAGAAATAGAACTTACACCACTAGATGACAGTCAGGAAAAAGAAGCAAACGACTATATATACCACAGATTTGTAAGAGGATAATTATGGCAAAATCATGTAATCAAAAAGCAAAGATCCTGTATCTGGAAAGAATGTTGTCCGGGACAACAGGTGAGAATCCGATATCCATGCAGGAGATTTTGGCAAAATTAGAAGAACGGGGTATCCGCGCAGAGCGAAAGAGTATCTACGACGATATGGAGACCTTACGTGACTTTGGAATGGAGATACATTACCGAAGAGGGCGTGAAGGCGGATATTTTACAGAGAATAAGATTCAGGCAGTTGCAGCGATAACTGCGGACAATGGTACTGTATCAGCAGTATCTGTATCAGCTCCTGTGCCGGATCGTAACGGTGAGAATACAAAAGAACTCAAACTTATCTGCCAGAATTCAGCCAGAAAGAAGATTTTGCGTGCTTTTGGGCAGGATGTTTCGTGCAAAGCAAAAGGTGAGGATACTTTTACTGTAACGGTTGAAGTGGCAGTTGATAAGGCATTCTTTGGATGGATGGCTTCTATGGGAAGAAATGTACATATCCTGAAACCAAAGAAAGTGGCAGTTGCTTACCGTGACTATCTCAAGAACATTGCGAAAGATTATAAAGGAATCGATAAATAAAGAATGTTAGATAAAGATAGAAAGGATCGTATTATGAAAAGAAGAGCAACAGCTATTTTGCTTGGGATAATGGTATCCGCCATGTTCCTGTCCGGATGTGAAAATAATGATGCAAAAGAGGCAGCAAACGAAAGCGCTCAGGTAGAAGAAGAGGGCGTAGGTGAGGTCACAGAGGAAGGCGAGAAAGTAGAGGCAGAAACGAAGACTTCGGATGCCGATGACAGCAGCAAATCCGGGGACAGCCAAGAAACAAAAGACGAAAACACAGATGCAGATAAAGATGCGGACAAAGAAGACGATGCTGAGAACTCCACTTCTGCGGAAGATGAAATGACAGAAGCACCTGCCGGAAAGATTGGTGTGCTTCTTTCAGAGGATGATGATAATGCAAAGATTGACAGTGAGGCTATGACCTCACAGATTGCAGACGGAGGTTATGAGGCAGACATCAAAAATGCAGACGGAGATTCTGCACTTCAGATTTCCCAGATTCAGGAATTTATTGATGAACAGGTTTCTGCGCTGATCATTGATCCTGTGGATCCATATGGACTTACAGATATCCTGAAAACCGCCAAAGAACAGGAGATACCGGTTATTTCTTATGATACGTTGATTCGCGATACTGCAGATATCAATTATTATGCAGCTTATGATACCAGAGCAATTGGAAAAGATATTGCGAAAGAGATTGTCAAGAAAATGGATCTGGATAAAGCCAGAGAGGATAAGAAATCCTATACTATTGAATTTCTTATGGGGTCTCCGGATGATAACAGTGCATTATTCCTGTGTAACGGAATTCTGGAAGTATTGCAGGAATATCTGGATGACGGAACTCTTGTTTGTAAATCAGGATATACAGCATTTGATGATACCGGAATAATGAGATGGAGTGAAACATCTGCGAAAGCAAAACTCAAATCTATTATTAATGAATTTTATGCTCAGGAGAAAACACCGGATATTATCTGCACTGCGTATGACGGATTTGCATATGCTGCAGAGGACGTTTTGAGTGACAGTGATCTTGAGCCTGGAAGCGATGAATGGCCGGTGATTACCGGATATGGAAGTGAAGCACAGGCAGTTAAAGATGTTGCTGCAGGTAAGATGGCATTTACTATGTTCATGGATCGCGAGGAACTTGCAAAGGGCGGAGCACAGATGGCAATTGATTATCTGACCGGTGAGAAAGTTGATGTAAAAGATTACTCACAGTATGATAATGGTGTGAAGATCGTAGGAACATTTACCTGTGGGGCACAGGTGCTTGACAAAGATAATTACCAGATTCTGGTTGATAACGGAACTTATACAGAGGATGAGATCGCACCTGATCCAACTCCGACTCCTGAAGCAACTCCTACACCAGAGGCAACGCCAACTCCTGAAGCAACTCCTGCATCACAAGATCAGGCGTCAGAGAAAGCTCCAACATCAGAAGCAACCCAGACTCCGACTCCTAAAGCGTAAAATAAAAAGACAGAAGAGATAAGAAAACTTATCTTTTCTGTCTTTTTTATAGAGAAACAGCATAACCGAATAGCTGTCTCTGCTGCATTTTTTGATAACAGGAGAGAATTATTCTCTGAAAGTTAAAGAATCGTCAGTCATTGAATCAACGATTGCGAGAGATTCAAGACGGATGCCCATATCACGGATTACCTGGCCACCCTGCTGGAAGCCTTTTTCAATAACGATACCGGCGCCTTCAAGTGTGGCACCTGATTCCTTGACAATATCGATCAGACCAAGAAGTGCGCATCCGTTGGCAAGGAAATCGTCGATCAGAAGTACATGATCTTCCGGTCCAAGGAATTTCTTGGAAAGGATTACGTCATAAACTTTTTTATGAGTAAAAGATTCTACCTTTGTAGAATACATTTCGCCGTCCAGATTTACACTCTGTGCTTTCTTTGCGAAAATAACAGGAACATCAAAATACTGGGCTGCAATACAGGCGATACCGATACCGGAAGCCTCAATTGTAAGAATTTTGGTAATAGGACAGTCAGAGAAGCGGCGTTTAAATTCTTTACCGATTTCATTGATGAGAGTGATATCCATCTGATGATTTAAGAAACTGTCTACTTTTAAAATATTCCCCGGTTTTACAATTCCATCCTTAAGAATTCGGTCTTTTAAAAGTTTCATAGATTTCTCTCCTTTATATATGTGATTTGTAGGGTTACTGTATAGGTTCTGTTACAGTGAAAAGTACAAAAGCGGGTCTCAGGAACTAGACAGTAACATTAGCCGTTTTGGTAATTATATTAATGATACGCTATAATTTCTTTTCATGCAATTGATTTTGACAAAAAATACAAAAATAATTATAATTATTTCAAACTAGTTTTTTTGAAAGAGAATGTAATCTGTGCAATTTGACGAATAAGATAAAAGGGAAAATAAAAAACAATGAAAGAATATGAACTGATATGGGAAATATTTAATAAATGTCCACGCAATCAGATGCGTGATGTCTTTGTAGAGGAACTGGAACTGGATGATCCGGAAGAATATATTAAGAACAAATTCAAGGGAAAAGAGGTCTCATACGAGAAAACTGTGCTGGACGATGGAACAATTATTTTTGACATTATAACTTCACAAATAAAACAGAGATGTTCCTTTACAGAAATTTGATAAATGTGGTATAATATTATTTACGCTATAAGGAAAAATAAGTTAAGTGAACATTTATAACTAAAGCAGGGGTATTTACTTGCTTGGGGAAAAACGGGCAGATGGTAGATGTAGGTCGGGGTCTGAAGTGAAGGGTGGATTTATATTGAAATCTGTGTGAGATGATGTTATATATGCTCAGAGGCAGAGAGGAGAATGTTATGGGCGAAGAACAAAAGACGCATGTACATGTGCTGGAGGATGGAACTGTAGTTGAACATTCTCATGGAGAGCATGTTCATCACCACAGCCATGCACATACAAAAGCAGTATTGAACCGTCTTTCAAGGGCCATTGGTCATATGGAGTCTATCAAACGCATGATAGAGGACGGAAGGGACTGCAGTGAGGTTCTGATACAGCTCTCAGCAGTGAAATCAGCCATTAATAATACAGGCAAAATCATCCTGCAGGATCATATCGAACACTGCATTGTAGATGCGGTGGAACACGGTGACAAAGACGCGATCAAGGAACTTGAGATTGCTATTGACAGATTTATGAAATAATAAATTGTAACGAAGTGTTATTATTTGTTGCAGGTTACTTTTTCAGATATTTACTGACAGAAAAGGGTAACCATGATGAGAAGTAATATGCGTACCATATAGTACGTAAAGATAAAGGAGAATGTAACTATGGCAAAAGAATGCAGCAACACATCATGTGACAAATCAAGCTGTGAAGGCTGTTCCAGCAAGAAGCCGCAGAGCTTACTGGCTGAAATGAATGCCCACTCAAATGTAAAACATGTGATCGGAGTTGTCAGTGGAAAAGGCGGCGTTGGCAAATCTTTCGTAACTGGTTCCCTGGCAAATATGATGGCAGCACAGGGATACAAAGTAGGTATCCTGGATGCAGATATCACAGGACCATCCATTCCGAAAATGTATGGATTAAAAGGTGCAGCAATGGCAAACGATGAAGGCATTTATCCGATGATCACCAAAAACGGAATCAAGGTAATGTCTATCAACCTTCTGCTTCCTACAGAAGATACACCGGTAATCTGGAGAGGACCGGTTCTGGCAAACATGGTAAAACAGTTCTGGACAGACGTTATCTGGGGCGATGTAGATTATCTCTTTGTGGATATGCCTCCAGGAACAGGTGACGTTCCGCTGACAGTATTCCAGTCTCTGCCGATCGAGGGAATTGTGATCGTAACCTCTCCTCAGGATCTGGTTAAGATGATCGTAAAGAAAGCCTTCAACATGGCAGAAATGATGAAGATCCCGGTACTTGGTATTGTAGAGAATTACAGCTATGTGAAATGTCCAGACTGCGGCAAACCGATCAAAGTATTCGGTGAGAGTCATATCGACGAGATTGCAGCAGAGCTGAAAGTTCCGGTACTTGGAAAGATGCCGATCGACATGGACTATGCAACAAAGGCTGATGGAGGTTTCTTTGCAGCAATCGATAATCAGTATATTACTGATGCATTAGCTGCAATGCCGAAATAAGACAGAGGAATCTGACCGAAAGGTAGAATAGAAAAATAATAAGAAGCTCTTATTCAGTGGAAACAAGATTATGAAAAATTTTGTTTCAGTACTGGATGAGGGCTTCTGTTATTTTATGGAAATTTTATTATGTGACGGAAGCAATTTACTGTAGTCAAAGAATTCATGGAAGGATTAACTGAAAAATTTTTGTCGTGATATTTTGGGTGGCTATATAGAGCTAAACATTTCGATGAAGCGTTCTGCAGCCTGTGAGACGGTCAGACTGTCGTGTTGCGCAAGTACAAGCTGGCGTCCCGGCAGCGGGTCTTTTAATATCAGCGGCGTCAGCTGATCGTTTTCTTTCAGCATATAGTCCGGAACACAGGCGATGCCAAGTCCGATCCGTGCCAGATCCAGGAGCAGATCATTGCTGTTTAATTCTACTTCCGGCAGGAGTTTCAGATTATGTGCAGTAAATGCTTCATGCAGATATTCACTGGTGGTACTTTTCTGGGAAAGCATCAGAATTGGATACTTCAGAAGCTCTTCGAGCTCAGTCTGGATCGTATGCACAGGAAAATAATCCGTGTTGGCAACAAACACATCCTGAAATTCTTTTAATACACGGGTCTGAAAATGACTGCCAAGTCTTGAGTTCGGATAATTGCATACGATTAGATCCGCCTGGCCTTTCTCCAGAAGTTCCACACAGCCGATGGAAGTGCTGTTTGTTACTTTGATGCGGACATCCGGATAAGTCTGATGAAATTTCTGCAGATAATCGATGAGAAAGTAACGACAGATTGTGTCACTGGCTGCGATACGCAGCTGACCTTTCAGCAGATTGTCACCGGACAGAAGGGATTCGCCTTCATCCAGAAGCTGCAATGCTGGCTTTACGTGCTGAAGCAGAAGTTCGCCCTCAGGAGTAAGCAGAACTTTCTTTGTGCTTCGGATAAACAAGGGATGGTTCAGCTTTTTTTCCAGAGTCTTGATAGATTGACTGACCGCTGACTGGGAAATAAAGAGCTGGCGGGATGCTTCCGAGAAACTCAGGGTGGTGGCTACGTAATAGAAGACTTTATATAATTCCAGATTAATGTCCATATAGGAACTCCTTTCATTGACAAGGTGGTTTGTGAAATTAATTGTGGTGGGGTATTATACTTATTAATAATATTAATAAAAAATATAAGATATATTAATTTTACTAATGATATTTCATATGATACTATAAAGAAAGCAAATATTCAAGCTGTGTCGGCAGTTGACCAGGCCGTGGCAGCAGGAATGATTGTGGAAGTTGATGTACCGAGAATATAAAAGTACGATACACAAAAGGAAAGGAGTTTCTATTTATTATGAGTAACGTAAGACGTGTCTATGTAGAAAAGAAACCGGCCTTCGCTGTACAGGCAAAGGAATTAAAACATGAGGTCAGCAGCTATCTGGGAATTAAATCCGTAACAGCAGTACGTGTGCTGATCCGCTATGATGTAGAAAATATTTCTGATGAAGTTTTTGATAAAGCATGCAAAACTGTTTTTGCAGAGCCACCTGTAGATGATTTATATCTGGAGAATTTTGAGTCAGCAGAAGGCTCTCATATTTTCTCTGTAGAATTTTTACCTGGACAGTTTGACCAGAGAGCAGATTCCGCTGTTCAGTGCGTACAGTTCCTGGATGAGAATGCACAGCCGATCATCCGCTCCGCAACAACATACGTGATCGAAGGAACTATCACAGATGAGGAATTTGATGCCATCAAACATCACTGCATCAACCCTGTAGATTCCCGTGAGACAGGACTTCAGAAACCGGAAACTCTGGTAACTGTATTCCCGGAACCGGAAGATGTTAAGATCTTCGACGGATTCAAAGAAATGCCGGAAGCAGAATTAAAGGCACTTTATGACTCCTTAAATCTGGCTATGACATTCAAAGATTTCCAGCATATCCAGCATTATTTTAACGGAGAAGAGAAACGTGATCCGTCCATGACAGAAATTCGTGTACTGGATACTTACTGGTCTGATCACTGCCGTCACACAACATTCTCCACAGAATTGACAGACGTAAAATTTGATGAGGGTGATTACAAAGCACCGATCGTAGATACATATAATAAATATCTTGCTGACAGAGAAGAACTCTACAAAGGCCGCAAAGACAAATTTGTCTGCCTGATGGATCTGGCTCTTATGGCAATGAAGAAACTGAAAGCAGAAGGCAAACTTGCAGACCAGGAAGAGTCTGATGAAATCAATGCCTGCAGTATTGTAGTTCCTGTAGACGTAGACGGAAAGGAAGAAGAGTGGCTGATCAACTTCAAGAACGAAACACATAACCATCCGACTGAGATCGAGCCATTCGGTGGTGCAGCTACCTGCCTCGGCGGCGCGATCCGTGACCCGCTTTCCGGACGTACTTATGTATATCAGGCGATGCGTGTAACAGGTGCAGCAGACCCGACCGTTTCTGTAAAAGAAACTCTCAAAGGTAAACTTCCACAGAAGAAACTGGTAAGAAGCGCAGCTCACGGCTACAGCTCCTACGGAAACCAGATCGGTCTTGCAACCGGCTATGTAAAAGAAGTTTATCACCCAAACTATGTTGCAAAACGTATGGAGATCGGTGCTGTTATGGGTGCAGCTCCAAGACGTGCAGTTATTCGTGAGAATTCTGATCCAGGTGATATCATCATCTTACTTGGCGGACGTACAGGACGTGACGGTATCGGTGGTGCAACAGGTTCCTCCAAGGTTCATACAGAAGCTTCCATCGAAGTATGCGGCGCTGAGGTTCAGAAAGGTAATGCTCCTACTGAACGTAAGATTCAGCGTATGTTCCGTCGTGAGGAAGTCAGCCACATTATTAAGAAATGTAATGACTTTGGCGCAGGCGGTGTTTCCGTTGCAATCGGTGAACTGGCAGCAGGTCTGAGAGTAGACCTTGACAAAGTTCCGAAGAAATATGCAGGCCTTGACGGAACTGAGATCGCAATTTCCGAATCCCAGGAACGTATGGCTGTAGTAGTTGACCCGAAAGATGTAGATACTTTCCTTGGCTATGCAAATGAAGAGAACCTGGAGGCAATTCCTGTAGCTGTTGTTACAGAAGATCCTCGTCTGGTACTTGTATGGCGCGGCAAGGAAATCGTAAATATTTCCCGTGCATTCCTGGATACCAACGGTGCACATCAGGAAACAACTGTAGAAGTAGAGATTCCAAACAAAGAAGGCAACCTTTTTGAAGAACGTCCGGACGTAGCGGATGTAAAAGCAAAATGGATGGAAACTCTGGCAGACTTAAATGTATGCTCCCAGAAAGGACTTGTGGAAATGTTCGACGGTTCCATCGGAGCTGGCAGTGTATTTATGCCATACGGTGGTAAATATCAGCTTACAGAGACTCAGTCCATGGTTGCAAAAGTTCCGGTACAGAATGGTAAGACAGATACTGTAACCATGATGAGCTATGGCTTTGACCCGTACTTATCCTCCTGGAGCCCATATCACGGAGCTGCTTATGCAGTAACAGAATCCGTTGCAAGAATCGTGGCTACAGGCGGTGACTATAAGAAAATCCGTTTCACATTCCAGGAATACTTCCGTCGTATGACAGAAGATCCTAAGAGATGGAGCCAGCCTTTCGCAGCACTTCTCGGTGCTTATGCAGCACAGATGGGATTCGGACTTCCATCTATCGGTGGTAAGGACAGTATGTCCGGTACATTCAATGATATTGATGTACCTCCTACACTGGTATCTTTCGCAGTTGACGTTGCGAAAATCCAGGATGTGATCACACCGGAATTAAAGAAAGCAGGAAACAAACTGGTATGGCTTCGTGCACCGAAGGATCAGTATGATCTGCCGGATTATGCAGGAATCATGGATCAGTATGAAAAACTTCATAAAGATATGCAGGACGGCAAAGTTGTTTCTGCTTATGCACTTGACCGCCATGGTATTGCAGCTGCAGTTGCAAAGATGGCATTTGGTAATGGCATGGGCGTAAAGATTGAGCATAACCTTGATCCGAGAGATTTCTTTGCACCTGGATTTGGTGATATTATCCTGGAAGTTCCGGATGGTAAGGTTGGAGAGCTTTCCATCACTTATACAGTGATCGGTGAAGTAACTGCTGACGGTAACTTCTCCTATGGAAATACAGTGATCACTGTAGACGAAGCTGAAAATGCATGGAAAGGTACTCTGGAAAAAGTATTTAAGACAGTTTCTTCTGAGAATGACAAAGAGGCAGCTGACAGAGATGAGAAGCTTTATCGTGCAGACAGCATTTATGTATGCAAGAACAAAGTTGCGAAACCTCGTGTATTTATTCCTGTATTCCCTGGAACAAACTGCGAGTATGACAGTACACGTGCATTTGAGCGTGCTGGTGCAGAGGTGGATGTAAAAGTATTCAAGAACCTGACTGCTGAAGATATCCATGACTCTGTAGAGCTCTTTGAGAAAGCAATCGATCAGGCACAGATCATCATGTTCCCAGGCGGATTCTCCGCAGGTGACGAACCGGATGGTTCCGCGAAATTCTTTGCAACTGCATTCCAGAATGCGAAGATCAAAGAAGCTGTTATGAAGCTGATCAATGAGAGAGACGGTCTGGCACTTGGTATCTGTAACGGATTCCAGGCTCTGATCAAGCTTGGTCTTGTACCTTACGGTGAAATCTGCGGACAGAAAGCAGATTCTCCTACACTGACATTTAATACCATCGGACGCCATATCTCCAAGATGGTTTATACTAAGGTTGTTAGTAATAAATCTCCTTGGCTGCAGAAGGCACAGCTTGGCGGTGTTTACTGTAACCCGGCTTCACATGGTGAGGGACGTTTCGTTGCTAATGAAGAATGGCTGCAGAAGCTGTTTGCAAACGGACAGGTTGCAACTCAGTATGTAACTCCGGATGGACAGCTCAGTGTTGATGAGGAATGGAATGTCAATGGTTCTTATATGAACATTGAAGGTATTACCAGCCCGGATGGACGTATCCTTGGTAAGATGGCACATAGCGAACGTCGCGGGGATGGTGTTGCAATCAACATCTATGGCCAGCAGGATATTAAGATCTTTGAGTCTGGAGTGGAATATTTTAAATAAACTCTTTCCGGGACGGAAGGTTCCCAGAGGAAGGACAGAAAGCGCTGTCCCTCCTCTGGACTCCACCCTTGCGCTTCTTTAAAGGCAGCGCTTGGATTGTGGTGGAGGGGAGTGTACTAACTTGGCTGATTTGCCAGGTTGGGTAGGGATGCCCACGTGGGACTTATTGATTTGTGTGGTTGAAAGTGGAAAATATGGATTATGAGAGGGGCGGCTGCTTTGGCAGCGCCCTTTTTTGTAGTTTTGGTCAAAATGGGGTAGAGGGGGTTTTGAAGAAGTTTTTTAACCAAACTGCGGAGCTTTTATTTGGTTATGAGTAAGTGGCGAAGCGGCTGATTTTATCCGTTTGATAAAGAAAATTGAGATATGATAAGATATAAATTTTATTGCGGTAAAGCGATGAAAATATAACTTTAAACTATAACTAGTGCTAGGTTTTATGAATTGGCGTTATTTGAATTGGCGTGGTATAGTATGTTCATGCTCAACGGAGCGGGGAAAAGAAAGAGGTAGATAAAAGATATGTCAGGGATTGTTATTGAGAATGTCCGGAAGTCTTTTGACACAAAGGATGGTGTTGTTGAGGCTTTACGGGATGTGAACCTGTCTATTGATTCTGGTGATATATATGGAATTATCGGTATGTCTGGAGCTGGGAAGAGTACATTGGTACGATGTATGAATTTCCTGGAGGTTCCGACGGAAGGACGGGTATTGATAGATGGGAAGTCTCTTGGAGATTTTTCGGAGAAAGAGTTAAGGAAACAGAGAGAAGAGATCGGAATGATTTTCCAGCATTTCAATCTTCTGATGCAGAAGTCGGTAATCGACAATGTCTGTTTCCCACTTTATATTAAAGGAAAGAAGAAAGCGGAGGCCAGAAAGAGAGCAGCAGAGCTGCTGGACATCGTTGGTCTGGGAGACAGGCAGAATGCTTATCCGGCGCAGCTTTCCGGTGGTCAGAAGCAGAGAGTTGCGATTGCGAGAGCACTTGCATCAGATCCAAAGATTCTTCTTTGTGACGAGGCGACCAGTGCACTGGATCCGCAGACAACTTCTTCTATTCTGGAATTACTGAAAGAAATCAATAAGCAGTTTGGAATTACCATTGTGATCATTACTCATCAGATGTCAGTTGTGCGTGAGATCTGTACACATGTGGCAATCATGTATGAGGGTGAAGTGGTTGAGAAGGGACTGGTTGCAGATATTTTTGCAAATCCTCAGTCAGAGGTGGCGAAAGAGCTGATCCGTAAGGATTCCGGTTCAGATATTGATGCAGAGACAGATAAAGCACAGACAGAGATTAAGAGTGGTGAGAAGATACGAATCGTATTCTCAGAGAATTCTGCTTTTGAACCGGTCATTGCGAATCTGATTCTTACGTTTAAGGAGCCTGTCAATATCCTGAAGGCAGACACCAAGAATGTTGGTGGTGTTGCGAAGGGTGAGATGATTCTGGAATTTATGAAAGGCAGTACCAATACAGAGCAGATGAAGAAATATCTGACAGACAGAGGACTGACGATCGGGGAGGTGACAGAGTATGTGGGATAGCGATACAATAATGATGATCGTACAGGGTGTTGGCGAAACACTTTATATGACACTTCTTTCCACGATTCTGGGATATCTGTTCGGACTTCCGATGGGAGTGCTGTTGGCGGTTACTGATAAAGAAGGTCTGAAACCAAATGCAGTTCTGTACAAAATATTGGACGCAGTTGCCAATATTGTAAGAAGTATTCCATTCCTGATCCTGCTGATCCTGTTAATTCCATTTACAAGAGCAGTAGTCGGAAAGAGCTACGGATCTACAGCAACAGTAGTGCCGTTGGTTGTGGCAGCGATTCCTTTTATTGCACGAATGGTGGAATCTTCTATTAAAGAAGTAGATGCAGGTGTGATTGAAGCAGCCAGAGCCATGGGTGCAAGCAACATGAGAATTATCGTGAAAGTGCTTCTGGTAGAAGCCAGAACTTCACTGATCACGGGAGCAACCATTGCAATCGGAACTATCCTTGGTTATTCAGCGATGTCCGGTGCGGTCGGAGGAGGCGGTCTTGGTGATATCGCTATTCGTTATGGATATTACAGATATCAGTCAGATATTATGATCGTAACAGTAATCCTGTTGGTAATTCTGGTACAGATTTTCCAGTCAGTGGGAATGCTGATTGCTAATAAGATTGATAGAAGAAAGTAATTATAAAATAAAAAATATTTGAAAATCGTTTTCTGTGGTGTGATTTTGAATTGTATGTTTCAGTGTTTAGACATATACATGTCAAAACACTTCGCGGGATAGTTGATATTGAACAATAATGAAAAGTTAAAAATAAAAAATGCAGGAGGACAATTATTATGAAAAAATTAGTAGCAGCAGTTTTAACAGGAGTATTAGTAGCAGGAACATTAAGCACAGGTGTTTACGCAAAGGATGATGATAAGACAATCACAGTTGCAGCATCTGCAACACCTCATGCAGAGATTCTTGATGAAGCGAAAACACTTCTTGAAAAAGAGGGATATGACCTTGAAGTTACAGTATTTGATGATTATGTAAGACCAAATGAGGTTGTAGAGAGCGGAGAATTCGATGCAAACTACTTCCAGCATATTCCATATCTGGAACAGTTCAATGAAGAAAAAGGTACACATCTTGTAAACGCCGGCGGAATTCACTACGAGCCATTCGGAATCTATCCTGGAACAAAAGACAGTCTGGATGATCTTGAAGATGGAGATTCCATTGCAGTACCAAATGATACAACAAACGAAGCGAGAGCACTTCTTCTTCTCCAGGATAACGGTATCATCACACTGAAAGATGGCGCAGGATTAAATGCAACAGTTAAGGATATCGAAGAGAATCCTCACAACGTAGAGATTGTAGAACTGGAAGCAGCACAGGTAGCACGTGTTACAGGTGAGACAGCTTATGTAGTATTAAACGGAAACTATGCTCTGGAAGCAGGCTTCTCTGTAGGAAAAGATGCACTTGCATATGAGAAATCCGATTCTGAAGCTGCTAAAACATATGTAAACGTAATCGCAGTAAAAGAAGGCAACGAAGACAGCGAAAAGATCCAGGCACTTGTAGATGTACTGAAATCTGATGAAATCAAAGACTTCATCAATGAAAAATATGACGGTGCCGTAATTCCTTTTGATGACAGCACAGATACTGAAGAATCAGATGCGGCAGACAGCAAAGATGCAGATAACACAGATGACGATGCAGAAGAAACCGCAGAGACAACTGAAGCAGCAGAAGATGCTGAGTAATAAATAAAACAGGCCCTGGAGAATGACTTTTCTTTGACAGGTGATAAAAGATTCCCGATCCGGATCAGTTTGACTGGAAAGGGAATCTTTTTAAATATAAAATACTCTGTGTGAGATTGTACTGCGGTAAAGAAACTCAATGTAGATAAAGCGGCCCATTGCAGGTGAAAGATTCTGCTGCAAAAAACGTAGAAAGTGACAGAATCAATGATAAATGCATAAACAATTAAAAAAATAAAAAAAATTAAAAATATTTCAAAATAGGTGTTGACATACGACAAAATCCATTATATAATAGCAAAGCAAGTTACGGAGCGGACGACAAATAAGTCATCCGAAACAAGCTCAATATGGAATCTTAGCTCAGCTGGGAGAGCATCTGCCTTACAAGCAGAGGGTCATAGGTTCGAGCCCTATAGGTTCCATATCTTAAAAGAAAATGGCGAGATAGCTCAGTTGGCTAGAGCACACGGTTCATACCCGTGGTGTCGAGGGTTCGAATCCCCCTCTCGCTACTTGACAGAGAGATCTGTTAGATTCAGTATGGAATCTTAGCTCAGCTGGGAGAGCATCTGCCTTACAAGCAGAGGGTCAT
>CAJLTE010000066.1 GCA_905209435.1 uncultured Blautia sp.
TATTTCACCCTAAAATCTGTCATCCGTATCATTTTCCTGCATCCAGCAATAAATCTACGCCATCCACTATATCAATGTCTAAACCACATCTTCCTATACCATATATAAGACTATATATAAGAAAAAACTACCATCCAGGCGATCCGTCCCAGCCAAGAGCCAGCAGGCTCCAACCATTCTTTGTGGCGACCTTTGCAGGACCTTTAGAAAAACTTAGTCCCGGGAAATCTGCGTTATTCGCAAATCACTCACTGTCTGAGCGCAGCGAGTTTGAGTGATTTACGAATGCTTTTAGCAGATTTTCCGGGACTTAGCTTTTCTTAAGGTCCGAAACCGAGCCGAAGAGAATGGTTCGTGCTTGCGTCCTTATTCATTTAAATATTCCATCACATCATAAAGCGACTCAAAAATCTTCTCCGCAAGTCCCCGCATTTCCTCTGTCGGCTCCATCAGATCTGGCACCATAATCGGATGCATCCCCGCCGCATGCGCCGCTCTAATCCCATTATAAGAATCTTCAATCACATAACACCTCTCCGGCTCTGATTCCAACCGTCTGCACGCCTCCAGAAAAATATCCGGCTCCGGTTTACTGCGCTTAACCATATCTCCCCCAATAATCTGGTCAAAATATTTAAGCAGTCCACCCTCGGAAATCTGTCTCCGCACAGTTGCCTCCTGCGTAGAGCTGGCAAGTCCGACTTTAAATCCATTTTCTTTCAGATACTTCAGTAGTTCCTCAACTCCCGGTTTCTTTGCTAATCTGCCATCAGAAGCATGACTGAAAAACACTTCCGCCATCTCTGCCTTATACTCATCATACGGAAAATCTTGTCCATAATGTCTCAGAAAAATCTGCTTACTTACAACACTATTCGTCCCCAGACACTCATGGCATGCCTCCTCGACATTTTTAATACCATGACGATCTGCCACTTCTTTCCACGAACTCAGCACAAGTGTCTCAGAATCAAAGATCACGCCATCCATATCAAAAATTACTGTATCAATCCCACCTGCCATAACTCAATCTCCTCATAATAATATTTATGGATAATCTCTACTCCACATAAATGTCTGTAAAAAATTATCCATATAGTTCCTCAAACTTATTTTCTCATAATATAACTGATTGCATCACGAATCTGCGACACATAAACCAGATTGATCCCTTCTACTTTACCAACAGAAGACTTACATACCTCAGGAAGCATAACCGTCTCAAATCCCAGTTTCTTTGCCTCCTGTACACGTTGTCCCGCCATGCTGACTGCACGGATTTCACCGCTCAGACCTATTTCACCGAATACCATCACATTATCCGGAATTACAATATCTTTCGCGCTGGAAACAATCGCCAGACAGATTCCCAGATCAATTGCAGGTTCTGTCATTTTCATTCCGCCTGCAATATTCACGTAAGCATCTGATGCTGCCAGATGAATTCCTACTTTTTTCTCCAGTACTGCCATAAGAAGATTCACTCTGTTAAAATCTGTGCCTACCGCCGTACGTCTCGGAATACCAAAATTACTCTGGCATACCAGTGCCTGAATCTCCACCAGAATCGGGCGGGTTCCCTCCATAGAACATGCTACAACTGACCCTGATGCATCTTCCGGTCTGCCGTTCAGCAGGAACTCAGACGGATTCTTCACTTCCTCCAGCCCAGTGTTGCACATCTCGAATACTCCAATTTCATTAGTAGAGCCAAAACGATTCTTCACTGCACGCAGAATACGGTAAGAAGCATGACGGTCACCCTCGAAATAGAGCACAGTATCTACCATATGCTCCAGAACCCTCGGTCCTGCTACATTTCCCTCTTTTGTCACATGACCTACGATAAAAATGGATACCCCCATTCCCTTGGCAATCTGCATCAGGATATTGGTGGATTCTCTTACCTGAGAAACGCTTCCAGGCGCAGAACTTACATCTTCATGGAACATTGTCTGGATAGAATCGATCACTACCACATCCGGCTTCTTGCGTTCAATCACCTCACGGACAACTTCCAGATTTGTCTCACATAAAAGCTGCATTTTATCATTGAACTGTCCAATACGATTAGCTCTCAGTTTAATCTGGCGAAGAGACTCCTCACCGGAAATATAGAGAACAGAAACCTGTTTCTCAGCCAGATTCCTGCACACCTGCAGAAGCAGAGTAGACTTTCCGATTCCCGGATCTCCCCCCACTAAAACAAGGGAGCCGGGGACGATACCGCCGCCCAGCACCCTGTCAAGTTCACCAATCTGAGTTGTCTGCCGTTCATCTTCTGACAGGCTAATGTCTTTAAGGATCACCGGTTCCTGCCTTTTTTCTGATGATTTCATTACTCCAGAAGAGGATGGCTTCTTTGTGGAAACTGTCTCTTCCACAAAGGTGTTCCAGGACTTGCATCCCGGGCACTGCCCCATCCATTTTGCGGATTCATATCCGCACTCCTGACAAAAATATACCGTCTTTTTATTTTTCAGCATTTTACAATCTTTACTTCTACTCTTGCAGCATTGCCAAGTTCCACGCTAAAGGAAAGTTTACCGCCCAGGTTTGTTTTCATCTTACCTGTGCTTGCCTGTTCAATAAATACTTCATATTCTGTATCCGGCTCCATCTCCACTGTGATCTGTGCATCTTCCGGTCCCTCTACATGGAAATCCATCTGAGCTTCACTCTGTGTAAGATTAAATACTGCTGTTCCCGGAACTGATTCGTAAACGAACATTCCGTTTCTCTCGAGCTTGGTAATCTCCTTGAAAGTTTTTACTTTATACATATCGCCCTGATGCTGATAGTCTGATAATTTAGATTTCTGTGCAAGCTCATAATCACCAAAGCTGATTGCTCCATTCTCTTCTGTGCGGATTAATTCTTTTACTACTGCCATTTCCCTATGTCCTCCTAAGACTCTTTTGTTTGCCGTCCGCCGGAGAATGATTCACCGGCGCTTATAAATTTTTCCGACATTTTATGCCGTTATTATATAATAAATACCTCTTTTTGACCAGTATCTCAATTGTTTTTTTATAAACATTTCACAATTCCGAATACCGGAAGCAAAACTGCACGGTGCGACTTCTGACCGCTATTTTTCTTATTGATTTTTTACTTCAAATACAATCTCGCTCTTGTGAAGTTTTACCTGTACATGATCTCCGCGTTTGACTTTTCCTTCCAGGATCTCGTTTGCAAGCGCATCTTCAATCCTGCTCTGGATGGCACGGCGCAGTGGGCGGGCACCGTATTTATTGTCAGAGCCTTTTTCTGCGATATTGTCCTTTACTGCGTTTGTTACTGTGAGATGGATATCCATCTGCTCTGCGCAGCGTTTCTCAAGAGTTTTGAGAAGCAGAGTGACGATCTTACGGATATCTTCTTTATTCAGCACATGGAATACCATGATATCGTCAATTCGGTTGAGGAATTCCGGTTTGAAGATTCGGCGCACTTCTTCCATGACGCCGCCTTTCATACGCTCGTAATCTTTCTTCTCATCATTATTGGACATAAATCCAAGGCGTTTCGGCTCCATGATTGCCTGGGCACCTGCATTGGAGGTCATGATAATAATCGTCTGCTTGAAGTCTACTTTCCTGCCCTGAGCATCTGTGATATGACCATCGTCCAGTACCTGCAGAAGGATATTAAATACATCCGGATGCGCTTTCTCAATCTCATCAAAAAGCAGGACACTATATGGATTTCTGCGGACTTTCTCGCTGAGCTGACCGCCTTCTTCATAACCTACATATCCCGGAGGAGATCCGATCAGTTTGGAGACACTGTGTTTCTCCATATATTCAGACATATCTACACGGATCATTGCCTGTTCACTGCCAAATACTGCTTCTGCAAGAGCTTTGGAAAGTTCTGTCTTTCCAACACCTGTCGGCCCAAGAAAAAGGAAAGAACCGATCGGACGGTTTGGATCTTTGAGTCCGACTCTTCCTCGTTTCACTGCCTGTGCAACAGCTTTTACTGCCTCGTCCTGTCCGATCACACGTTTATGAAGTTCTTTCTCCAGGCGTGCAAGACGTTTTGTTTCTCCTTCTGTCAGTTTCTGAAGTGGTATCTTGGTCCAGTCGGAAATAGTTTCTGCGACAGCAGCTTCGTTCACAACCAGTTTCTTTCTCTTGTTTCTGCGTTCTGTCTTGATACGGATTTTCTCCATCTCGGCTTCTACTTCTGTCTGACGCGCCTGTGCTTTTCGGGCACGTTCGATGTCTGCAGTCTTAACTGCCTGCTCTTTCTCCTCACGAAGTTCATTCAGTTCCAGTTTGTATGATTCCATTTCTGGCGCAGACTGGTAACCTGCAAGCTGAATCTTAGATGCAGATTCGTCGATAATGTCAATCGCTTTGTCCGGAAGGAAACGGTCGTTGATGTATCTCTGGGACATTTTTACTGCTGCCTCGAGAGCTTCATCTTCAATCTTTACACCATGGTGTTTCTCATAGTATGGGCGGAGTCCCTTAAGGATCTCGATGGTTTCCTCTGCGGACGGCTCCTCAACTGTTACAGGCTGGAATCTGCGTTCCAGTGCTGCATCTTTCTCAATATGCTTGCGGTATTCCTCCAGAGTGGTGGCTCCGATCAGCTGGATCTCGCCTCTGGACAGAGATGGTTTCAGGATGTTAGATGCATCCAATGCACCTTCAGCACCGCCGGCACCGATAATAGTATGGATTTCATCAATGAACAACAAGATTCCCTGATGCTCTTTTACTTCCTGGATCACATTCTTGATACGTTCCTCAAATTCACCTCTGTACTTGCTTCCTGCAACCATGCCGGAAAGATCCAGTACAACCAGACGTTTTTCTTTCACTGTATCCGGTACCATTCCCATAACGATACGTTGAGCAAGTCCCTCAACAATTGCAGTCTTACCAACACCAGGTTCACCTACCAGGCATGGATTGTTCTTGGTTCGTCTGCTCAGTATCTGGATCAGTCGGGTGATTTCTTTCTCACGACCTACTACAGGGTCAAGTTTTCCTTCTGCTGCAAGCTGGGTCAGGTCACGACTGTACTGATCCAGAGTCGGAGTACTTGTTGTTCTTTTATTCTTTGCATTCTTTGCGTACTGAAATTCCTCTGCGATAGTATCATTGTCAAATCCCATTGCTGTGAGTATTGCTGCAAAAAGTTTCTGGATATTTACTCCCATTGTAAACAGCAGTCTGGTAGCTACACATTCCGGTTCTTTCAGAAGTGAAAGCAGCAGATGCTCTGTTCCGCAGAGGCATTCCATACTCTCTGCATCCTCCTGTGCCTGTTCAAGGATTCTCCTTGATCTCGGACTGTACTGCGGTTCCTTTGGCTCCTCCACTGCAGCGCTGCCCTGAGATGGAGCGATCAAGTCGTTGATCAGTTCCATGAGCTTCTCTTCTTCTACATTAAATTCTTGCAGGACTTTTCCCGCAGTGCCTTCTGGCTCCTTTAAAAGACCTGCCAGAAGATGCTCCGTTCCGATATAGCCGTGTCCACAAGACTTCGCTGTCGTCTTTGCCAGTTTGAGGGCATTCTCTGCCTGTCTGGTAAATTGTCTCTCCATGTCGTCTCCTATCTGTCTATGTTATAGTCGTCAAAAATCTCGTCAATCAGCTGGTGTACTTCCTCTCTGGTCACACTCTTACAGCATCCTTTTGCAAGGGCTACCATGAGATTCTGTTTGAGTTCTTCCAGCGCTTTTCGTTTGTTTACATCAATGGAAATCACTGCTCCACGTCTGCGGTCGATAGTGACAAATCCCTCCTGCCGCAGCAGGGAATATGCTTTATTTACTGTGTGCATATTTATTCCTACTGTATCTGCAAGTTGTCTCACTGAGGGTAAGGTGTCGCCCTCCTGCAGTCTTGATGTAGCAATTCCCATGATAATCTGGTTGGTCAGCTGGATGTAGATGGCTTCATCACTGCTGAAATCTATTTCAATCATCATATGGGGTTTCTCCTTTTTTGTGTTACACATATCCTAGCACAAACCAACATTTTTTGCAACCAAAAGAAGCCCCTCTTTTCCTGCACAAAAAGGATGTATGCCACCTTTCATTTCTCATGGCATACATCCTTTGCATTTATCTGTCAGAGCTCTGCACTCTGCTCCACCGCTTATTCAATTGTATTATTTTAATCCTGCGATTTTATTAATCTGTTCTCTGTTGAGAATAAGATTAAAACCTAACGGATTTACTGCATAAGCCATTGCCTTGTCAATCATCAGTTCCGGAAGTTTTGCAAACGGTACTTTTGCAATACGAAGTTTCTGACCTTTTGTAAATTTCTCAAGCTCCATTACGTCTGTAAATACAGGCTGAAGAATTTCTTCTTTCTTGTTTTTTAGATATGGAATATTAATTTTCTTTGGATCCTCAGGATCTACATTCATAGCAATCAGATACTCTGATTTTCTTAAATTTACAATCAGTTCTTCTTCCAGTTCACGGAGATTTCCGTGCTGATCTTTTTCAACCGGGCGTCGAAGTTCCTGCATAAAATAGATACCGGACAGTTCCAGTGTCGGATTCAGAAGCGGTCTCTTAGACGGTTCAATCTGGCTCATGTCTGCCTGTTTCGCGATTTCAGGAAGGTCAATTTCTATTTTCTCCTCTCCATCTACCCATACAACTGTATTTACACCAATTGCATAAAAAGTTCCATATAATCTCGGATAGTCTTTCTTAGAAAATCTCATCCCCATAAGAAGAATCTTATCTTCTACCATCTTCTTACCAAATTCCTTTATGCCCTCTTCTGTAGAAAAAATCCATGCCTGGTCGTTAAATGTCTCTTCATCGCATTTTACAAACGGCAGCTTCGTAGCCTGTGAATACGCTACAAATACCGTCTCCCTTGTCTGTAATTCCTTAATTGCTTCCTCTTTACTGATTCCCATTATTTTATCCTCTCTGTCTCATTTCTTTTATGACCTTTTTCATTTCCTTATCAACACGATAAGATTCTGTGATCTTCTGTAATGCTTTCTTATATGTAAATTCATCCAACTTGTGACTGCCCTGTAAATATGCCAGCATTTCATACGGAAATGCCGCAAAATATACGGAAATTGCCCACGCCACTGCCATCTTTGCATAATAATCCGGCTGAGTAATACGTTCCAGACGACGAATACTCTCCTCCAGATATTCACGCTTCACAAAATGTCCCAGAAGCATAACTGCCGCAAATCTTGCTTCATATTCTCTGTCAGAAATCAGATACTTTTCAATAAAATCCCAGTATTCTTTCGGATATTTGTCTGCATCTTTCAATGTACTGCAAAAACAGTCGCAGACTCCCCAGCTGTTAATATCTGGTACAAATTTCTCCACATATTTTAGTCGCTGCCCACAATCCATCTTCGCATAGGCGATCACCAGTCCGCGCAACATAGTTTCTTCATACCATTGATCATCTGCCCGGATAAACCATTCTTGCCAGTTCATAGCAGAGATCTGCTTCGCATATTTTCGCAAAACCGGAAGTCTGACTCCCATGACATTGCTCACTCCCGGCAAAAGACTGCTGTGAAAATTCCGATACTTAACATCCTCATTTTCCTGCAAAAACTCACGTACCTTATCTGCAGTCACCTGAATCTCATTCTTTTTCTCTTTACTCATATATTTCTCCCTGCTGTGTTAATTCACAGCACTGTTTTATTTTATAACAGATTGCATGAAAAGTAAAGGAAATCGATGGCAATATTTATGCATTAATATTTGTCAACAGATTTCTGCCCGGAGGGCTTTTTATGTCATAGGAACATTACGGAGTAATTTCCTATGACATAAAACAAAAATCAGAAGACAGGCTGACGGTCTTCTGATTTTGTGATTCACTGTTTTTATACTATTTTATATTTTTCTGTCTTTTATGCCTCATCGATTGCTTTACCGATATCGTGACGCATATATTTATTTGCAAATGTAATCCACTCAGTGGCTTCATATGCATTCTTTCTTGCTTCTTTCAAATCTTTACCTGTCGCAGTAATTCCAAGAACGCGGCCGCCATTAGTAACGATCTGACCATCTTTCAGTTTGGTTCCTGCGTGGAAACAATAATAGCCATCTTTGTCTTTAAACTTCTCAAATCCATACATAGGAATGCCTTTTTCATATTTTACAGGATAACCATC
Organism: uncultured Blautia sp.; assembly: GCA_905209435.1. The sequence continues at coordinate 8,149 of CAJLTE010000066.1, forward strand.
ACTTGCAAGAACTACGCATACGGCTGCATTGTCTTCAAACTGAAGTTCTACCTGATCCAGAGTTCCGTTCACACAGGCTTCCATAACTTCAATAATGTCATTCTTCATACGCGGAAGAACCACCTGTGCTTCAGGATCTCCAAAACGCGCATTGTATTCCAGAACTTTTGGTCCGTCCTGTGTAAGCATGAGGCCGAAGAAGATGATTCCTTTGAATGGACGCCCCTCTGCTGCCATTGCATCTACAGTTGGCTGATATACATATTTCTTACAGAACTCGTCTACTTCTTCTGTATAGAACGGACTTGGAGAGAAAGTTCCCATTCCACCTGTGTTCAGGCCCTGATCTCCATCCTGAGCACGTTTGTGATCCTGTGCAGAAGTCATAGTGCGAATAGTCTTTCCATCTACGAATGACAACACTGAAACCTCACGTCCGGTCATAAATTCTTCAATAACCATAGTATTTCCGGCATTTCCGAATTTCTTATCTTCCATAATTTCTTTTACGCCATCTTCTGCTTCTTTCAGGTCTTTACAGATCAGTACACCCTTACCAAGTGCAAGACCATCTGCTTTCAGAACAATTGGAAATTTTGCTTCTGTGCGGAGATATTCCAGTGCTTTCTCCGGATCATCGAAATTCTCGTATGCTGCTGTAGGAATGTTGTATTTTTTCATAAGATCTTTTGAGAATGCTTTAGATCCCTCGAGAATGGCTGCATTTTTTCTTGGTCCGAATACTTTCAGACCGCGAGCCTCAAATACGTCTACTACACCACCTACCAGAGGATCATCCATACCAATGATAGTAAGATCAATTTCTTTTTCCTGTGCAAAATCAGCAAGTTTCTCAAATTCCATGGCTCCGATATCCACACATTCTGCAAGTTCAGCGATTCCTGCATTACCTGGTGCACAATAAATTTTATCTACTTTCGGGCTTTTGGAAACACTCCATGCAATGGCATGTTCTCTGCCGCCGCTGCCTACGATTAAGACTTTCATTTTATCCGTTTGCTCCTTTTCTACGTAACATAATCTGATGTTTCAGCCAAAGCATTTCTATAGCTGTTTAAGCCCCACAAAATTCGCAGGCCATTACCAACGCTTATAGAATTGCTTCTGTTTGATTTTTTACAACAGACTATCACTATTCTTCTGTATTAAATTCTTCTATATCCACTCTGCCGTTCACAACTTTTACCTTATCATTGGCAATAAGATTAATAGCTTTTGGCAGAATTTTCCACTCAGCCTTCTCCATGACACGCCTCTGGAGAACTTCCGGAGTGTCATCAGATTTGATCTTCACTGCCTTCTGCAAGATAATCGGACCTGTATCTGTACCAGCATCAACAAAATGTACAGTGGCACCTGTAACACGGACACCTCTTGCAAGCGCTTTCTCATGTACATGAAGTCCATAATAACCTACACCGCAAAATGACGGGATTAAAGATGGATGAATGTTGATGATCTTATTTGGATATGCTTCCACGATCATTGGCGGAATCGCTACAAGGAATCCAGCCAGTACGATCAGATTCACACCGCTTTCTTTCAATTTTGCCAGAAGTGCTTTGTGAAATTCTTCTCTGTTCTCAAATTGTTTCGGAGAAATGCATACAGCTTCTATGTTGTGGTTCTTTGCTCTCTCCAGTGCATAAGCACCCGGATTGTTGCTGATAACCAGTGATATTTCTGCATTTGTTATCTTTCCACTGTCAATGGCATCCAGGATAGCCTGCAGGTTTGTGCCGCCGCCTGAAACCAGTACACCGACTTTTAACATAAAGTCACTCCTTTTTCACCATCTTCGATACGTCCTACTACATATGGAGTATCTCCAGCTGCTTTGATTGCTTCCATTGTTTTATCTACATCTGCTGCATCCACAGCAAGAACCATTCCAAGTCCCATATTGTAGGTGTTGTACATCATCTGTTCTTCGATGTTGCCTTTCTCTGCAAGAAGTTTGAAGATTGGGAGTACCGGGTAACTGTTCTTCTCTACTACTGCACGTGTGCCGTCTTTGAGCATACGCGGAATATTCTCGTAGAATCCGCCACCTGTGATATGACTGCATGCATGTACACGCACACCTGCGTTCTTGATGCTCTTTAATGCTTTTACATAGATTCTGGTTGGTGCAAGAAGTGCCTCTCCAAGTGTTGTACCAAGTTCATCATAGTAGGTATCTAAAGATTCCTTCGTCATGTCAAATACTTTGCGGACAAGGGAAAATCCATTACTGTGAACACCTGTGGATGCCATACCGATCAGAACATCTCCGGCTTTCAGGTCTTCACCTGTGATCATATCTTTTTTATCGCACACACCTACTGCGAAACCAGCAAGATCATATTCATCTTCCGGCATCAGCCCCGGATGCTCTGCTGTCTCACCACCGATCAGGGCTGCATCAGACTGTACACATCCCTCAGCTACACCGCCTACGATGGCAGCGATCTTCTCCGGATAATTCTTGCCACATGCAATATAATCAAGGAAGAATAATGGTTCTCCACCTGCACATGCAATGTCGTTAACGCACATAGCTACTGCATCAATACCAATAGTATCATGTTTATCCATTACCATAGCAAGTTTTACCTTAGTTCCACATCCATCTGTACCGGACAGCAATACCGGTTCTTCCATATCTTTTATCTTTGCAAGGGAAAATGCTCCGGAAAATCCACCCAGGCCTCCGAGTACTTCTTCGCGCATGGTTCTCTTTACATGTTCTTTCATCAGTTCTACTGACTTGTATCCTGCTTCAATATCTACTCCAGCGGTCTTGTAATCCATAATTATCCTCCGTCTTCTCCTCTCGATCCTGTTTAGAATCTGAGTTGTCCTCATTTTATAGTGGTTTTCAAATCCAGGCTTCTGCTGTATGCCGCCTGTTATACTCAGGCTGCCATTCACTGAGTGAACAATAACCTCTTCAAAGTTTAGTAGTTTTTATATCCAACTTCCTGTAATCTTGCGTCTTTTGCTTCTACCTGTTCTTTTAATTCCTGGCTGTAAGCTTTTAATTTTGCAAGAAGTTCTGCATCTGAGGTTGCAAGGATCTTAGCTGCCAGAAGTCCTGCGTTTGCTCCGCCGTTGATGGCTACGGTTGCAACCGGAATTCCGGACGGCATCTGTACAATGGAATAAAGGGAATCTCTTCCCCCGAGAGAAGTGGTGTGCATAGGAATTCCGATAACCGGCATCGGGAAGATTGCCGCACACATTCCTGGCAGATGAGCTGCCATTCCGGCACCTGCGATAATTACTTTAAAGCCCTTTTCTTCTGCTGTTTTTGCATATTCAAAAAAGACATCCGGTTCCCTGTGTGCAGAAATGATCTTCATCTCATAATCAATTCCCAGTTTCTCCAGAATGTCTGCTGCTTTGCTCATGATCGGCATATCTGAGTCGCTGCCCATCACAATTCCTACTTTTGCCATGATTATTCTCCTTTTCTTCTCAAGCATCCTCTGACAGATTATTATTTCATAATCCGCCGGAGACTTTATTTTTAATTTTATTGATAAAAAAAGTACGGTTAGAAAGGATTTTCTCAAAAATCCCTCTCTAACCGTAGATTCTACTAAGATTCCCTTTTTCTGTCAACAATATTAGAGCAAAGAAATATTTTGACAGACTAATAAATATTTTTGGTATTCCGAATGTTTACAAGTACATTGTGCCAGTGGCACACGTTATGCACCGACTGTAGTGGAACGAAGATTGCGGGAGCGTTAGCGGAGCAATTCATAAATACATTAATTGCTTTATTCTTCAAACGGCTCATTCAATGCTTCCGTTCCTGGAAGTACAAAACGTCCGTCTTCAATAATAGAAGTCATCTCTCCATCATCGTCGATGGTACGGATACTGCCCAGTTCATCATACGGAATTGTAATGTCTGTGTGACATCCATAATACGCCAGGCTGACATCTTCTTTTCTCATCTCAGAAATTTCATTGTCTCTTGCAATGATTTCTTTTCCATCCGGATTGTAAACCGGTGTATCTTCTGCCCAACTGTAGCAAGTATCACCTACTGCGAAATGCGGTCCCATCTTTTCGGCAATAAGAATCGGCAGTTTGTCTGCAATATCATATTTCTGTGCTGCCACATAAGCTGTTGTATTAGTACCGATGGCAAACTCACCCATCGCAAGTTTCGGATGATGGAACAGAATATTATCCTCGATATATTTGCGGTTTTCTTCCTCTGTATCGAAGTTTGCGCAGCTGTAATCGATGACCTGACCACAGTCGAATACCAGTTTCAGATCACGGAACTGCAGCCCATTAAGGTATACCCTGGACACATGGAGCATTCCGCCGGTTCCTGCAAGTACAGGTGATGTAAAGACTTCTCCTAACGGAATATTTACATCTGCTACGCAGTTCTCAAAGTTTGTCTGTGCTTTCGGATCTGTCAGTGTATGGAGATGAATGAGCAGGTCTGTCTCATTTTCTCCTTTTCCTTTAATTTCTACCCATTCACAGGTATCAAGGGTGTCAATAATCGTCTGCTGGATTTTCTGATATTTCTTGTAATCCAGAGTATTGATCTTAACAATCTCACGGAATATCTCTGCGAAATTGTCTCCAATCTCAGGTACCGGATATGCAATGATGGTGAAACTTCTCTCGTCACCCTTAATATAGCGGTTTGTGATCTGACTGGATTCATTATCCAGTTCAAGCTGAAGTTTCTGCTGTGCCTCTGTAAAAGTCCAGCTTTCCGGTTTACTTACCGGTGAAAATGGTGTTTCACCAAATGTCTCTATCACTGCCGGTCCACCATGTACTGCTGCCAGTTCCGCATATTCATCATAAGATGTCTGCATCGCGCGAAGTTTACGCTTTACAAAATCAGAATCCATGAATAATGCACTGTCCTGTCTGTGATCATAGTCAAACTGAGGGTTTGCGATTCCACCTGTAAAACCGCTTCTGAACTGATTTCTTCTGTTTACTGCATGAAGTGCATGACGATAAATTACTGTCTGAAGCCCCATTTCCTCAAACTGAAGAATAGCTGCCTTTACCATACGTTCAAATCCAAGATGGTATCGAATGTTAACAGTTTTTTTCTTTGTAATATCTTTTCTTCCTGTGATAAAGCCTATACGATATCCCTCTGTATAGGTACGAGCCATCTCATCAATTTCTTTCTGAGTAAGGGAGTTCAGAAACTCTGCTGTTTTCAGTTCATTCTCTGATACATATTCGCCAGACCGATACAGATAACTCAGATCATTCAGATCAGATTCCAGGATCAGCTTTACTATAAAATTGTTCTCAGGATCGATTGCTTCTCTGATACGTGTTTCTACCATGTCCTGGCAGTAATCGTTTACATAAGAAACCAGAATCTCTTTTACCTGTTTTTCCGTTGGAATCTCTTCCTGTGAAAATGCAGAATAGATTTCAAGGAAAAGTTCCAGTACAACAGTGAGATCCCATACTTTCTTTTCAAATGCATAAGCAATCACGCCATGAATCTCTGTATATAAAAACGTGAATACCTTCCCGTATTCTCCCAGTTTTTTCTGCGCATATGCGGGGTTTCCGTAGGAACTTTCATAATTTTCCGGCAGAATATCCTGATATAATTCATGGTTCTGCCTCTGCAGTTCTTCGAAGTTTTTTCCATCTGTTCCATTATCCATTACAGCAATTACCCGCTGTAAGAATACCGCTTCTTTTCTAAAGAAATCACAGTACGGTTCTTCTGCCATTTTCTCTTCCGGTATCTGGGCGATTCTTTCTTTTGCCAATTCATACCGTTCCATAACCCATTCGTCCAAACTTTTTCTCTCCTTTTATTCGTCTCTTAACCTGAAATTCCCATCAGGAAAATCCCAAGCCATCCAATCATTATAATCCCATTTGCAATAGATCCAATCATGCTTGTTCTGTGAGTTCTGTTTTCCTCCGAAAAACTCATAAGTCCCATTGCAAATCCATATATGGAAAACAACATTGCACAGAGACTGACACCGCCTACAATATAACCAAATCTGCCTCCCATAAAAAATGCCAGCAGAACAGCCGTCACAAACAGAACCATGGAAGCCACTGCCAAACCAGTAGAAAGCTTTCCTTTCTGTGCTTCTTTTTTCTTTGCAAATGCGTATCTATATCTTCTTGCCATAAATTTTTCTCCTCAGGTGATTGCAGATAAAGAAAAGCAGATATCCAATCGCTGCCCCTGCGGTATTCAGAATCATATCGTCTACATCAAAGCATCCCACTTTAGTAATCAGCTGAATTACTTCTACAGCAACGCTTAGCCCAAAACCGGACAATACGATCATCCATCCACTTCTCATTTTCCCGGAAATAACCGGCAGCATAAAACCAAAAGGCAGAAAACCCGCCACATTTCCAAAAAGATTGGTAAATACTGCCCAAAATCCAAGTTGTTCTCTGTATACCCAAAAGCGTCGTATCTCAACAAATGGAACCAGATTGTATCTGTATTGTCGTTCTTCCATTGCCACTCTTCCGTATTCTTCTGAAAAGAAAAGGAAATAGATCAAAGCAAGAACATACACAACAAACAGAACTTTTCCCAGTGTCTGTATGATACGTTTTGTTTCTTTTTTCAATATTTTCCCCTGTTTCTGACCGAAAAACCACACGGAGAAATAAGATCTTCTCCATGTGGTTTCTGCGGTCTTTTTATATCAATATTTCTGATTTCTTTTTCAGCAGCCTTGCACCGTTTACGATCATCATAACACCAGTTACAATTCCCGTAGTCAGCACAATAATTCCAACTGCCAGACTGCATGCTCCTGTGGAAGACATGGTTTTATAAATCTTTTCGTTCATAGTCATCCTCGCCTTTGTTGTTTTAGGGTTACCTGCTTTCGCTTATTTTGCGCCGTACTGTTCATAATATGCATCGATTGCAGCTTTCAGTGTATCATCAATGATCACTTTTCCGTTGTATTCTTTGTTATACAGATGCTCAATTACTTCCTGCATAGTAACAATTGCATTTGTCTCAAAGCCATAAAGATCATGTACTTCGTCAAGAGCACACTTTACACCGCCTTTTCCTACTTCCATACGGTCAAGTGATACCATAAGACCAACAATTTCCACATTAGCTGCACCTTTTACCTTTGGCACAGTTTCTTCCATTGATTTGCCGGATGTTGTTACGTCTTCGATCATGACTACGCGGTCACCATCTTTTAACTTACTTCCAAGGAAACTGCCTTTATCTGCACCGTGGTCTTTCTCTTCTTTACGGTCTGAGCAGTAACGAATTTCCTTTCCATATAACTCACTGAATGCAATGGCTGTTACAACACTTAACGGAATTCCTTTGTATGCAGGTCCGAAAAGCACATCGAAATCGTCACCATATTTGTCATGAATAGCATGTGCATAGTATTCGCCCAGTTTCTTTAACTGAGAACCTGTCACATATCCGCCTGCATTCATGAAAAACGGAGATTTTCTTCCGCTCTTAAGAGTAAATTCTCCAAATTTCAGTACTTCGCTGTCTACCATAAATTCAATAAATTCCTGTTTATACTGTTCCATTTTATGTTCTGCCTCCTGTATCTATTGCAACTAATTTTATTATGACTGTTCTTTTGCATTTATTTTACAATGCCAACCATTTCTTTAACAGAATTAAATCCGTTCTTCTTCATGTATGCTTCAATTCCGTCGATAACCTCCAGGGTCACTGCCGGATTGTGGAAGTTTGCTGTACCAACAGATACTGCACTTGCTCCTGCAAGAATAAATTCAATTGCATCCTCTGCACAGGAGATTCCGCCCATTCCAATGATCGGAATATTAACTGCCTGCGCTACCTGATATACCATGCGGACCGCGATCGGTTTCACGATCGGACCTGAAACACCGCCGGTTTTGTTTGCAAGTGCAAATGTTTTTCTGTTAATATCAATCTTCATTCCTGTCAGAGTGTTGATCAAAGATACTGCATCAGCACCGCCGGCTTCTGCTCCTTTGGCGATTTCAGTAATATCTGTAACATTCGGTGTTAATTTCATGATCACCGGCTGTTTTGCAATCTTTTTAATCTGGGCTGTGAGTTCTTCTACATGATGCGCGTCCTGGCCAAATGCAAGGAATCCTGCATTTACGTTCGGACAGGAGATGTTAATCTCCATCATATCGATTGGCTGGTCCGCCAGACGTTCTACAACTGCCAGATATTCTTCCGGTGCATGGCCACATACATTTACAATGATCTTGGTATCATACTGTTTCAGAAACGGAATATCCCTTTCACAGAAAAGATCAATACCTGGGTTCTGCAGACCGATTGCATTCATCATACCGCCATAAACTTCTGCTACACGTGGGGTGGGATTTCCCGTCCACGGAACATTAGCTACACCTTTAGTTGTCACTGCTCCCAGTTTGTTAATATCTACATAATCAGCAAATTCTGCTCCTGAACCAAAGGTTCCGGATGCTACTGTTACCGGATTTTTCCATTCTACGCCGGCAATATTTACACTCATATCCATCAGATTTCCACCTCCGTAGAAAGAAATACCGGACCATCCTTGCAGATTCTCTTGTTATGCACATTGCTGTGTGCATCTTTCTCTTTTGACTTGCACACGCATGCAAGGCAGGCGCCGATTCCGCATGCCATACGTTCCTCAAGGGAGATATAGCATTCGATTCCGTTTTCTTCGGCGTAATTCTTGATTGCGCGGAGCATCGGAGTCGGACCACATGCGTAGATAATATCTGCACTTAAACCGTTCTCTCTGATGGCATCCATGACATTTCCTTTTGTTCCTACACTGCCATCTTCTGTAGCAATGTAGAGAGTTCCTGCTGCCTCAAATTCCTCTTTCAGGAATGTATGACAGTCGCGGTATCCGGCTACAATCTGTTTTTTCTCACATTTCAACTGTTTTGCAAGCTCCAGAATCGGAGGAACACCAATTCCGCCACCCATAAGGAAGACATTTTTTCCCTCAGCTTTCTCTACAGGAAAACCATTTCCAAGCGGTCCAAGTACAGGAATGGTATCTCCCGCTTTCAGTCTGGAAAATTCATCTGTTCCGGTTCCCTCTCCGGTTACCCGGTAGACCAGATGAAGTCTGCCATTCTCTTTGTCAATCTCGCAGAGACTGATGGGTCTCGGGAGAATCTTAGATTTATCATTTGTATAGAGAGATACAAACTGACCTGGTTTCGCTTCCGATGCAATCTTGTCTGTCTGGATCCACATACTGCAAATACCTGCACCGATGCTCTCCTGGCTTACGATCGTGCAGATTTCTCTTTTCTTCTCGCTCATGCTGTCCTCCTAGCGATTGTTTAAAGCACTGTTGATGTCTTCGATCATGTCTTTCACTGCCTGGCGGGATGCATCCGCATAGTTTAACTCGCCAAAGGAAGCATATTTTTCCTGTTTGTAAGCTGCAATGATTCCACGGGAAGAGTTAACTATCGCTCCAAGTCCGTCTTCATTAAAGAAATGAACAAGGTCTGCGCCTTTTCCACCCTGTGCACCGTATCCCGGTACAAGAATGAAGGTTTTCGGCATGATCTTACGGAGAGTTTTTCCCATTTCAGGATAAGTTGCACCTACTACTGCGCCTACATAGCTGTAACCATTTCCCATGTATTCTTCTCCCCACTGGGCAACTTTCTCACCTACCCACTCATAAAGCGGGCGTCCATCAATGATTCTGTCCTGGAATTCTCCACTTGACGGATTAGATGTTTTGACAAGTACGAAGAGACCTTTTTTTTCTTCTTTACATACATCAATGAATGGATTTACGCTATCTGATCCCATGTATGGATTTATCGTTGCAAAGTCTGTATCAAAACCTGCGATTTTGTTGTTTCCCACCTGAACTTTTCCAAGATGACCTACTGCATATGCAGCGGAAGTGGATCCGATATCGCCTCGTTTAATATCACCGATAACCACAAGTCCTTTTTCTTTACAATAGTCAACAGTTCTCTTATACGCCATCATTCCCGGAATGCCAAACTGCTCATACATTGCAATCTGTGGTTTTACCGCCGGAATCAGATCGCCGACTGCATCTACGATTCCTTTATTGTACTGCCAGATTGCTTCTGCAGCTCCCTCTAATGTCTCTCCAAGTTCAGAAAATGCCTTCTGCTGAATGTGCTGTGGAATATAGTTAAGCATTGGATCCAGTCCTACTACAATAGGAGCATTTGTTTTCTGGATTTTTTCAATAAGTTTGTTGATCATGAGTATTTCCTCCTGAATATTGATATCTTTTTTTTGCATTCTACATGAAAACCTCAACAGTATATGCAATTATAAACAGTTGTCAAACGGATAAAATCATCCGCATTTGCTATTTGCTTGATTTAGGTCAAGCGGATATTCGCAATCCGCTTCGCTACTTGCTCATAACCAAA
>CAJLTE010000067.1 GCA_905209435.1 uncultured Blautia sp.
TCTGCCAGAATGGCATATAAAATACATGATGAAGACCAAATGGAATCAGCGCACGCTTGATAATACCAAAGATTAAAGTTCCCAGATATCCACTACCTGTTACCAGTCCGCCCAGAGCATAAATACCATTCTGAACTGCAGGCCATATAAAATACATCAGAATTCCCACAAACATATATACGATCGTAGAAATGATCGGCACAAATCTGGAACCGCCGAAAAATGACAGCGCATTCGGAAGTACAATCTTATGGAAACGGTTATGAAGCGCTGCAACACCAAGACCTACGATAATACCGCCAAACACACCCATCTGTAAGGATTGGATCCCACATACAGAAGTAACCGTTCCCTCCAGTACATCTTTCGCGATCTGTCCGTCAGCTGTAATCTCGCCATTAATAAGAAGCATGGCACTGATAGCAACATTCATAACGAAATATGCGATCAATGCAGAAAGAGCTGCAACTTCTTTCTCTTTCTTTGCCATACCTATGGCAACACCTACTGCAAAGATCAGCGGCAGGTTGTCAAATACTGTACTTCCGACTTTGTTCATAATGATCAGAAGAGAATTAAGTAATGTTCCGCTTCCCAGGATCTTCTGTAATCCATAAGTAGCGATGGTTGTTTCGTTTGTGAAGGAACTGCCGATACCAAGCAGCAGACCTGCAACAGGGAGAATCGCAATCGGAAGCATAAAGGATCTTCCCACACGCTGCAAAACTCCAAAGATTTTGTCTTTCATGTTTCTCTTGTCTCCTTTTCCTTAAATAGTGTAAGCATGGGAGCTTGTAAAACCTTCTGACATATTATTATTTCGGAATTTTCCGTAAAAAATGCATCAAAAAAGGCACTAACCCCCATAAACATTAAAAAATAATATTTATGACTGGTTAATGCCTGCCTGTCCAGTAACACACCAAATCTGTTTTTTTCTATAACTATTTTTGGGGTGTTTGTCAATAATATTTTTATTATATTATATATTTTTTTAAATCAGTGCCTCTCATTCACTGAATTTAGTGATCGAGAGGCACTGGTCTGCTATTTAAGGTACACTATTATTTAACACTTATTCCTTTTGCATTGTAATCACTGTAAACACTGGTAGCACCAGATTTACGTAATGCTCTTACAGTGTAAGTATATTTTACACCTTTTTTTGCAGTAGTATCTTTATAGGTTGTTCCTTTTGTTACCTTAGCGGCAGCTCTCCATGCGCCGTTATTTGCTTTGCGATAGACAACATATCCATTGGCGCCTGCAGTCTTTTTCCATGTAAAGGTCACACCGGAAGCAGATCTCTTTGCGCTCTTCAATACCGGAGTGCTTAACTTAGGAATTCCGGAAATTCCCTTCTTATCATATGCACTGAGAACTACTCCATCTTTCGTATTCTTATATGCTCTGACAGTGAAGGTATACTTTTTACCAGTTTTAAGTCCCTTGCATATATAAGAATTAGAATCTACTTTTCCAAGAGATTTCCATTTACCATTTTGTTTCATGTAAACACGGTAACCATCTGCGTTCTTCACCTTATTCCAGGTTACTTTCAATGAATTATAACTTACAGAAACAACCTTTCCAAGTTTCGGAGTAGACAGTTTCACTGGTTTCTCCGGCTCTTTAGTCGGTGTTGGTGTAGCAGTCGGTGTTTCGCTCGGCTTCGGTGACTCTGTTGGTTCCGGTGTTTCACTTGGTTTCACTGGCTCTGTTGGTGTCGGTGTTTCACTTGGTTTCTCCGGCTCTGTTGGTTCTGGTGTTTCACTTGGTTTCACTGGCTCTGTTGGTTCTGGCTCTAATTCATATCCCAGACCAATCATTGCAGGAACAAGATCATCCTCTGACAGTGGAGCAAATAATGCAGCTGCTACTGTTTCTTCAGATGCGCTACTGTCCCCAATGAATGCTTTAATTTTTGTGATGGAAAGAAGGTTATCTCTCTTATTTTTAATTGTTATAGTTCCTGCACTTACCGGATAGAACATATCTGTAGTTGAAACAGTTTTTTCAGCTTCATCATTTATAGTATAGGTTGCATTTCCATTCACACCTTTCAGACCAATCTGTGCTGTCTGCTTCAGATTAAATGTTACTGACTGATTTTTTCTTAAATAAAGTTCATTCTTTGGTCCATTATCAAGAAGATCTTTAACATCAACATTAACATATTCATTTCCTGAAATGACAACTGCATTTGTTGTATTGACGCCACTTGACGCATAAACCTGGCTCAAAACATTATGAGCAATCTGCTTAGCATACTGACTGCTTCCTTTTCCATCGGCTATTACGGAATTGACATTAATTGATGCTAATACCTGATCGCGAAGCTCAACATAACTTGGATTAGCTTCGTTATCTTCGGCATATATTGCATCACTGTCATTCAAAGTATTATATACACGAAATCCGTCAAAATACGTATGCTTTAAGCCTTCGCTTCCTGTCTTAACACCCTGAATCACTATTGTATATTTTCCGTAAGTGTCCATATTAAGAGTCGCAACCGGCACATTGGTGCCTGCAACTTTCTGACCTGCTGTAGCATCTGTAGTACCATTCTTCATTTTTGTATCAACAGAAACAATTTTAATTACTTTATCGTCTTTTTTTACAAAAATCATCATAGTACCAGTATCTGCGCTGGTATTTGCATAAATGTCAACACCAGTACCTGTAAATGTAAATTCTTTAGTGATTCCTTTAATGTCTGTAGATCCATTAGAGCTCATAGCTCCACCTTCTGCATATATAGAATCATATCCATAATTTGCAGCACCCGTCTGGATATCTCCCGGTTTAGCCTTTTCCTGAGGAGTATTCAGCTCTTTTGCACCAGCTCCACCCTCAACGAATGTTTCTTCATAATAAATAGTTGTTGCCGGAACAAATGCTAACTGTCGTGTTTCACTTGAACCACTGTTATATGTTATTTTAACAGTAACAACATCCATTCCAGTCAGGGCTCTTACCGGTGTATATGTTATTACAGATCTATTATCACTTACTGTTGCATTAGCACTTACTTCGACATTAGTTACGCTTGCAATAGCATTTTCATCTACCAAATCGCTAAGTGGTACATTAACTTTTGCACCAAAATCAACTACATATTGCATATTAATTTTGGTTTTGTCAATATCATAATGTAAAATTAATGTCTTTCCGTCCGCAGAGATTTCTGCAGATACATATTGATAAGATCCACTTAAATATTTAATGTCTGTAAGTTGCTGAGTTTTTGCAACAGTAGCAAGAACTTTACTGATATGCTGATTTACATTTGAACTATTTGTTACATAAGCGTCGTCATCAAGTGTAAAAGTACCTGTTGTAACCTTTGATGACTGCTTCAAAGATCCATTAGTTCCATCAAATCTTGGTTCAGCATCACCCTGATTATAAGTCATTGCAATCTGATACTGAGCAATTGTTGTCTCATTTTCACTATCATCAACATACTTGACATTCAAATTGGTAGCTTTCTGGATTGGCTCCAGATAAATAAGTACTAATTTTGCAGTATTCTTAGCTGACCAGGTAATATTCCTTGTTTTACCATTGACCATTGGCGTAGTTCCAGAACTTTTATTCCATACTTCTGTTTCATCATACCATTTATCACCACTGTCAAGTGTTGTTTTATTCCATGTTATACTATCAGATGTATACCATACATTTGCACTGGTATCGTTTTTTCTCTTACCATCAGTTACTGTAATTTTACTGATATTGTAATCACTGTTATTCTGCGGTGCGACAATACCAATATCACGTCCGCTCCAATAATTAAAAATTGTTGTAGAATTAGCATACATGCTGCCTTCAGCAGGTGAAACAGTTCCATCCGGATATACTACAGCAACTGTCAGTGCAACCTGACCATTCCCACTACTTGTATCCGGTGTAGTTTCACTCGGTGAATATCCCCAGTCTTTTGAATATGTAACAATCTCTTTTGTTACATCAGTCTTCTGAAGATAATATGCCACCAGCTGATCGCTACTTACAAAATAATGCCATGTTCCATCAACTGTTTTATACTGCCATGCTCCGCTGTGGTAACGAACATGTGTTAAAGTAGTTCCATCAGCTGTCTCATCATCACCAGAAGCATTAGTCTGTTTATTATCTGAATCCAGTCTCATTGCCTGCCAATAGTAAACTGTTTTCCAACCATCAAAGTTAGAAGATGCCTCGTTTGGAGCAATGTCTGTAATTGCGATTCCTTCATCAGTAGTAGCTTTGTCTGTAGAAGTTGTAATTGCTTTTATATGTTCTGACCTTGTGTTCGCAGTTTTGTAAACTTCATAGTTGGTAATCCAATACTCAAGATTAATGCTTGTACTTGTCATTGCATTATCAGGAGCTTTTTCTGAAACATTGATTGTATAAACCACATTACCAACCGTAACCATTGTTGTACCATGCGCTACACCTGTAAATTTCAACTCCGTAGATGCCTCTGTAACTTCTGTGGTGCCTGGTGAATATACAGTAATTTGAGGAGTACTAGATGTATCTAAAATACGAGACTCTGTACTTATATTAGTTACATTGCTACTCGAACTACCATATCCCCAAGTATAGGAATATACAGTTCCTAAAAGCCAATAACTACTTCTCTTGGCGTATAACGTATAATAAGTTGTTCCATCAAAATAATAATAGTTTGTCTTCTGCCAACTTTTGCTATTATCTTCATTAATCAAATTATCATAAGTTACACTTGCTTTAACATAACCTGTCTGTTTGTCACCGACACTTTTTCCGTCCGTAACTTCTACTGTTGCAATTGAAGGATCATCTGGAGTAAATGTTTGTCCTTTATAGTTGTATCCCTTAATAGTATCTGTTGCTGTACCGCCAACGACAAGATTTATTGTTCTTTTATTCTCTTCAACAGCACCATTGTCAGGTGCCTTGTCTGGCTCTTTTGTCTGGAATACATCTGAATTGTTTGTGGCAAAAGTTTTGAGAATTTCTGCTACTTTATCAACTTCACTTTTCTCCTCATCATTGTCACTATTGTCACTATAAGATGCGCTTGGATTGTCACACCACAGGCATACCATTGCTCCACTCACAGAAGGATCATTATCGCCTGGAACATCTGCATATTTTGTACCCTTCACACCATCCAGCGCAGTGGCACTTGTATATCCACTTGTATCTCCCTTCTTACGACCAAGTACATAATACCATGCATCATTTGTATTGATAATCTTGTGGCCTTTACCTGCAAGGAAGGAAGCAGATGCTGGTGAATATCCAGGCCATCCAACAGTCCAATAAGCAATAGCAATGTTTGTATCAAAGTTTTCACCAGATGTATTATAATTATAATAAATTCCATCATTAAACGCCATTGGAACCATTCCGGCATTTTTAATCACCGAAGCAATACTGTTTACATAGTCTACAAATAAGTTATACTTTCCCTCATTAATAAGTCCTGCAAATCCTTTTAAAACATCATTAGAAACATCATTAGCATATTCATCTGCACCCATATTAAAAATACGGCATCCTTTTCCAGAAAAATAGCTAACATATTTCTGAATCAAGGCTGTTGTAAATTTTACAGCCTCTGAGTTGGATACATCTATTGTTCTGGCAGAGCCATTGAATGCAACATTTGTCATACTAAGTGACTCCATACAATCAATAATGGAATCCATATGTCCCGGAGAATTCAGTAGAGGTATAATCGAAATCCTTTTACTGTCGGCATATGAAATAATCGTATCCATTTCTGCCTGAGACAGTTCATTGGTACCTGCATTATAATAATTCCTGTTTCCCTGCTGAATACCAGCTGTCACCGCATCAGATGAATAAGTCTTTCCATCAACTGTTACTGACATATCATCCAGAAGAAAACGAAGTGCATCATTTCCTACAGCCAGTTCCATATAGTTATAGCCGTAAGTACTTAATTTATCAATGAGATTCTCAATCTGAGCAACAGAAAAGTATTTACGTCCTGCATCCAGATGGAAAATTCTCATATTTGTTTCTGACAAAGAAACAGATGCATTTGATGTTACATAATCAAAGTCTTCCGCTTCCGGTGTATCGTCGGAGAATACTTCTGTATCCTGTTCATCTCCTGCACTAAATGCATCTTCATCATCAGCAGAAAAAGAATTTTCTGCATCACCACTCTGAAATGCATCATCTGTTGAAGCAGCAGAAGAATCTGTTGATTCATCTCCACTTACGTTAACATCTTCTGAAACCGGAGTTTCATCTTCTACTGTTACTGCAGATTCACCACTGCCGAATTCTGCACCGTAAGTTGTAAGAGGAATCATTGTTGATAACATTGATACTGACATTACCACAGACAGTATCTGTTTTACTTTATTTTTCATCATTTTCCTCCTTAAAAAATAAGTTACTCTATTTCTCCAGACATCTTACATGTCATAGATTTTTATTTGTTCAGCCGCCATACTTTTTAGAGCTTCCATCATTTCACATAAATATCTGGGTACTTTGTGAAATTCTCCATTTTCTGCCAGTGCCATCGCAGCACATGCGTGACAAAAGCTGTGATTCTCACATTGTTCACACACACCTGAAAGTTGAATCTCTTTTGTCACTCTGACCAATTCTGTCCATGCGTCTCCAAATATTCTGTCATCCATATCTACCTTCGGTCTTGTTAACATACCACAAGGTAACAGATAACCATCCCATGTAGTCCAGAAAGAAGCACTCCCTGCTCTGCATCGAACCTTCCCATCTACAGGATCGTAGCAGGATTCATCCATTCCCATAGGCTCTGCCATTCCATTGACAATACCGTCCAGAAATTTCCGATAATCTTCTTCTCCTCTCTGAAGCTGATAACGTCTCATATGCCAGTATGCAGCTTCTTCAGAAGTAAATCTGTCATTTCTGCCAATACTTGTGGGATCCTTTCGAAGAGGCGGAAACATATATGTCGTAACATCCAGAATCAGTTTTCTCTCCTCTGCATAGGCTACCATTTTCTCCAGATCCTGAGCATTATAAGGTGTTAATGAACAATTCAGTTTCACCTGAATGCCGGCCTCTCTCAACATTGAAATTGCATTGTCCACCATTGTAAAGCCCCTGGGGTTTCTGCACAGTCTTTCATATGTATCATTGGATGCGCCATACAATGTTATATTAATTCTTGCAGGCGGCATTTCTTTCAGCTTATCAACTGCCTTCCGGTCTATCAATGAACCATTGGTATTAATGCTGATAATCAGTCCCTTCTGAGATACATATTCATACAGTTTCCAGAAATCCGGCCACAGAAACGGTTCTCCGCCTGTCAGCAGAAGATAAAGCATCCCGGCATCCACAGCCTGATCTGCCAATTGCTTCCACTGTTCCAGTGTACGCATCTTCCTTGGATGATTTCTGACCTGTTCCGGAGTCTGCCGTACATAACACATTCTGCAGTCAAAATTACAGACAGGACTTAATTCAAATGTTCCGCTTATCGGTATTTTTTCGACACTTGCCTTCTGAAACAGATACTTAGTCAGGGGAGTTTCATAATGTATTTCTTTAGCATCCATTTTATAATTCTCCCTTCAGCATATACTCAAGTTCAGATATCGCTCTCTCATCCGGTGTACAAATCATCTGATAAACAGGAACTTCCATTGCCAGTTCTTCTGTTATTGAAAGAATTCTCTCCACATATGCATCATTCCATACATTTACGATCATTCCCTCATACAGTTTCCGAAATGCTGCTGCTTTGTCCATCTTTCGAATACAGCACTCTGTTCCCTGTCCCAGAATGACAATTGCTCTTATCTGAGATGATCTGTTCAGCCAGCACCTTGAAGAACCTGCATATGGTGAGCCATATGCTTTCCATCCGCTTTTATCTCTTCTGAGTATCGGTCTGTCTCCATTAACCTGTTTCGCATTCCTGTATCTGCACCAAAGATCTGCCTGTGTTGATTTGCCTATACCCGAAGGTCCAGAAAAAAGGATTCCTCCATATACAGTATCAATATATGACGCGTGAAGAACAACGGCATCCCTTCGAAGCAGTAAATCCTCCAATGCAATATGTGAAAATGTATTCTGACTTTCATTAAAGAACGTCTGACGTTTCTTCAGATAATGAATCTCTTCCTCCGTATCAGAAAGAATCTTTCCTGTTGCATACGGCATATTGCTCTCTTTGCGATCATGAAATACCCGATAATATCCACTCCGATCCTTATATACGCTGAATGGAATCTTCACACAAACAGGAAAGGCCTGAGGAAAGTTCATACTCTCCTCCTCATATATACGAATATGAATATCAGGCTCATCAGCTGATTCTGTAACAAAAGGCTGAAAGCTCTCATTTATTATAATTCCGTGTGGCATATGAAGCATCATATTTAATCCCGCCAGGGAAAACTGAATTTCATAATCCATCAGGAATTAATTGTAGCCAGGTTGAACGAACCAGTTGTATAGCAAAATGCCTCTGCAGATGTGTAGCAATCCTTAACATTTCCCACTGCAAACAGAGATACGTCCATACCATTGACCGTACCAGTTGCAGTGCAAGTTCCTTCATCCTGAGAATTCATTGTCAGATTACACCCTGCAATATGCTCCGCCAGCTCGAATCTCTCCATATAGATCTGTGGCTTTTCGTAAGTCTTCTTCATTATCTACTTTTTCTCCCTTCTAAGCTGTGCACTTACATACACCGCTTTAATATTGCCCTGTCTGTGCTCTGTAAGGAGCTTTGACCGGGCATATGCAGGTTTTGGTGTTCCGGATGGCATCACTACTGTGTGCGGTTCCTCTGCTGTCAATGCCAGTCCCTGCTTCCTGCACATTACAGCATTCTCATTTATTTCATACAATCCTTCGTAGCCTCATCAGCGAATATACCGATGCTGACTGCTCCCTGACAAGGGCGTCTCTGTCAGTATGTGATGCTGACAATCTCCACATCTCCCAACATATCCTCTGACGTATCCACTACAGTGGTCTCGTCCACTGCAAGGCTGTCTACTGTTGCAGTGTAGCTTAATCCACCGAAGTACATGTCATCCAGAATGCTGTGATATTTCACCTGGATGTTGTTCAGTGTGTCGCCGGAAATGTTCTGCAGGTGAACACCCTGATCGTCTTTGGTAACTGCACATGCGTCTTCATTTATAGATGCATCTGCGTTATAGGAAGCCTGTGCCTCTATATAAGCTACACCGGCCTTTCCGTCATAGGACGTGTTCGCTGTGTCAAAAGCAGTAACGGATTTGCCTGCCGGAATGTCCTGAACCGTAAATGAAAATGCTGTTCCATTATCCAGTTCTACAGAAATCTCTGCTGATTCCAGATACTGGTCAGAAATATTCTTCAGCTGGATGGAGGCAATGTCATCACCGTTCTCAAGCTGTGCATCCGGATTGGCACCGGAATACTGAAACAGTGAATCGATCCGAAGCCTGTTGTGATCAAGCTTGTACGGGAATTCCAGCCCTGTGTTGTCTTCCTCGGCTGCGTTTCCGGAATCTTCCTTGTCAGCTGACTGACTGTCTCCGGATCCGTCTGACGCTTCGGTTCCCTGGGCGGTTTCTTTCGTCTCCTGTTCTGCAGACTGCTCAGTGGACGCATCCTGCTTCGAGCTGTGCCTGTTCACTGCGATCAGAACACCCAGAACAACCACAATCACCACAATGACTGCCAGCCAGAGCCGAAAGCGTTTCTTGTCATTTCCACCTTGCTTGCTACTCACCATCATCCCTCCTTTTTACCTTTTTTTACAATTACAAATTGTACTCTTAAGCCCATTTTATTCCTACAGACTTAAGTATGAGGTTTTCTCCATTTATTTCAAAATTCCAAGTTCTTTTCCCTTCAGAGTAGCCTGTACTCTGCTGTTAACTCCAAGCTTTTTATACAGGCTGTAGATATGGCTTTTAACTGTGGAAAGTTTCAGATTTAGCTCCTGACAGATCTGGGCATTGGATTTGCCGCTGTTAATGTCCTGCAGGATCAGAGTCTCCATCATAGTCAGATGTTCTTCCGGATAACCGCCGGCTGTTTCATGCACTCCCGGAGCCCGGCGTTTCGCCATACGTACAAGCAATTCCAGGTAGTCTTCCTGAGGCATACGCCGTACATTTCCGTAGTTATATTTCTTTTTACGGTGCCAGCCTTCCGGGGAATTCTTGCTGACCCAGTCAACATAAGCGTCCAGTACCTTCCAGCCGGAATTTCCATAATCCGTATAAAGTCTCACATAGCGATAATCTCCGCTTCCGATAAAAGATTCGATCACGTATCGCAGCGACTGACTGTGGCTGTCTTTCTCCCAGCTGATGACGGCCTGTTCAAACAGTGCCTCAGCCAGCGCACAAGATTTGTGAAATTCCCTCAGATAAGGCAAAAGTTTCTCAAAAACTCTCTCAGCTTTATCATACTGGCGCATCATCATATATGCCTTTCCAAGCCCGGAAAAGATCACATAATTATTTTCATTGATCTCTTTGCCCGGATACAGTCCTGTTTCCCGGATCCACTGCAAAACTTCATTACTGTCCTTGTATCCGGTAAAGCCGGAAATCCTGACAGTCTCCATCTTCTTTCTGATGTCCTCATTGTCAGACCGCTGCAATTCCTCCTCCAGTTCACGGATAAAAGGCAGATACTGATCAGCTCTGTTGATATTCCACAGCTGATACAGGCTGCTGAGTCTGGCAAGCCTGATCTGTTCCTCAGATTCGTACCGGACTGAAGGGCCGGAATATATCAGATTCTTGTCCGTCTCAGAAACTGTTTTCTCCTGACCGATTTCAATATAATAATCTGTTCTGGCAAGACTCAGCCATATATATGCTTCCTCATCCAGATGCTCTTTCCAGATATTTCTCTTTCTGTTCTCTTCCTTCTTAGAACCTGCAAACATGCCGGACAGATCTCTCAGTCCGCATAATGGCCGGCAGGAGCCTCCCAGAATGTTATACAAATGGACAGGAGAATGGCCCTCTCCCGGGCTTTCCAGCATTTCAAGCCATTCATCCAGACTCAGATCCGGCTTCACATAAGCAAGATTCAGATAAATTTCTCTGGTGATTTTTGTAAATGGCTGCTGTTTCTCCAGTCTGCGCAGTTCACGGTCAATCCCCGGGATATTTTTACTGAAATAGCAGTGCATTCCACGAAGATAACAGGCCTGTGGGCTGTTATCTTTCCATTCCATAACCTGAACATAATCAATATCCAGAAACGGAACTATGGAAAAGTTACGCAGCAGGCAGTCTCTTAACATCTTCTCATCTGCCGAAATCTGCAGGCAGATAAGCGCTTCCCTGATAAAACCATTCGTCTCATACCAGTCTCCCATTCTCTTCCAGAAAGGAGCCGATTCATCGTGTTTGTCCAGGCATGCAAACAAAGGTGCAGCTTTCCATTTCTCCCTCTTGCGGTCTGCGATCAGAAAGCCTTTACGTTCCAGATTCTTAAGACTGTCTGCTGCCCACGGAAGCTCCCAGACTTCCTGCATCAGCTTCTCATTTAACCAGGGACAAACGGAAGCTCTGCGCATAATCTCTTTCTCTTCTCCTGTCAGAGATCCCAGTATCGTATGTGAAACATAACCATCAATTTCGTATCTGTTTCGCAGCTGACGGGCTGTCACATCCTGCTCCCATGTCTCATTTTCTGTCAGAGAGAGCATGGCTGTTACACAGCCGGGCCATCCTCCGGTCACCTCATAAACTTCCTTTGGGTCCAGTTTACTCTGTGCCCTTTCACATAATCCGGCAATCTCTTCTTTTGTAAACAGAAACGCTCTCTGAGGTACAACCTGGAGCTTCTTTTTCCAGAAAAGATCCAGAAGCCCGGAAAAAGGTTTCTCTCTGCTTACAAGGATAACTCTTTTGCTGTCAGGAAGTCCTCTGATAAAGGCTTCCACTTCTCTCTGCACACTTTCCGGCAATACAGTATTTATATTCTCCAGAATAATCCATACCGCGGATTTCTCCATCTGTTTCCCTGCCGTCTCAAGCTGTTCACGCAGCATGCTGTCATCTGTTATCTCTTCCATATTAATGGAAAATATGGATACCTCCGGATGCTTTCCAATGAGCATCTTTACCGCTGTACTCTTCCCTGATGCAGCTGCTCCTTCTAAAAAAATAGAAGGGGATATACGAATCCCCTTCTCCAAAACTTCTGTCTTATCTATGTAGCCGTCGTCTGTCACCGTATCTCCGACATTCTTATTTTTCACTTTTTTCATCTTCTGTAAGGATTCCTCCCTTAACCAGTCTGTCCAAAAACTCCTGTATATCTTCTCTTGCTGCATTCTCATCTACATCATATTCTTCCAGAATGCCATTGAGAAGATCATCAAAAGTGACATCCTCCTGAAGCATTTTCCAAAGCTCCATTCCCACTTCATTTACGGTGATCAGCCCATTGAACTCCAGTGCTGTCCGCCCTGTGGGAATAATAATATATTCGCCGGCGATCTCACGTAATACAAAGTTTTTGTCAATTTTCATAATATTTCCCTTCTTCTACATCTTTGTGACATTTAAAGACTTTTTATTTTTCAAACACGTTCTTATTAAGGATATCATAAATTAATATAGCATTCAAGAGTTTTTTGCGGTTATATTACAAAAACTAATATCTCACGGTACTGTTCACTCCGTTCTCAGTAACGTAGCCAAAATTCATTCCAGATTGCCTGCGTCAATGGAATTCTGGCTTGTATGTCCCGGGATTTTGGCATAAATATACGATCATTCGGCATATCTGTTGCAGATTCAGGTAAGCATTATTTTATGATCCTGTAAGTTTTCATCAGTTCCACACGATGTTTCCCGATCTGCAGTGCTTCTGTGGCTGTCTGATCCGATGTTCCGGCTGTTTCCCGGCAGTATCTTCCGATCCTGGTGATCCATGCTGCCGGCAGGAGCCATTTGTGTTTTCTGAGATATGGATATTTCTTCTCCATTTCCCCTGCTGAAGGAAAGAGTGCCTTAAGAATATTGCTGCTGTGCCTGCCATGCCACTGATCCGCTGCTGTATTTAACGTAATATTACTGCTGTGCATACGGCTTTTGCTTCCATATCCATAGATTCCGGCAGAAAGAAGATCCTCCAGCATCATGGTCTCATCCACCTTCATGGCCTGCCACTCTTTCGGAACACCTGCACTGTCCGCATGGAAATCCAGATATTTCTCTCCAATCTGAAACAGAGCAGCTGTAAAATACTCGCCATGGATTTCCCTGCATTGCTTCAGAACCTGATCCCAGTCAATTTCGCTACCATAATGTGAAGCATAAAGAATTATATCGCAGACCTGACGGATTCCGAACCCGCTGTGCAGGAAATGCTTGAACGCATGACAGATCAGATAGAAAAAGTGATCTGTATACCCAAGAGTCCGTACTTTCCTGCCCTCTGTCTCTATTTCCACACAGTGCTCATCTGCCTGCTCAAAGAATCTGTTAAAATCTCCATACGCATTGGATTCCGGCGGAAAAAGACTCTTATGCAATTCTATATACAAAGTTCCTTTTCTGGCTGTGTAAGAAACCTCATATTCTTTCTCTGTATCCTGGCTTTCATCAGCAACTTTAAGTCCACTCTCTGTCAGCACCTGATGACATTTGTGAAACTGCTCCTTCGGAATGAGGATATCCTCATCTCCTGATATACGGCAGTCCGGTTTCGGATACAGGTTTCTGCAGATAAGGCCTTTCACAGTGATCGGATAGATTTCCTGTTTGTTCAGGCATTCCATCAGACACAGGAAACTCTCCGTCTTCAGTGCCTGCAGAGAAATCAGCTGAACCGCTTTCCATTTGTAATCCGTCATCAGCTGCGAATCAGCTTTTCCTGCTGCAGGACTGCGATAAACTGCTTCATATATTAAAGGAAGAGCATGATGTGTCTCAGCCAGCCCGAATAATTCCTTCCACTGTCCGGGCTGCAACGGTTCCTCCCACCGAACAGTCCCGTTCTTCAGGGAAACACGCAGAGCTTCCAAAAACTTCTCCTGAATCTCATTCATACTTCTATTTCTCTCCATCTATATCTACAACCATAATTTCCGGTATATTATTGAATCTGGGAATAATCTCAGTAGTCCCAAGTCCTCTGGAAAGAATCAGCGTTCTCTCCTGATCCTGTGACTTAAACTCTCCTTCCAGACGTCCTGGAAACCAGCCCATGTCCGGAGCATAGATACCACCTGCAAACGGCAGGATCACTTCTCCTCCATGAACATGCCCGGCAAAAACATAATCCACTTTCCATTCATCCAGGCTTTCATTGATTACCCAGCATACAGGCATATGACACATAAGGATCTTCAGCCTGTCCGTATCCTGAAACTGGGTCAGAAACTCCGTTTCATCCGCCCTGGCCTCACCCTCATACTTCGCAGGCAGGCAATACCCGTAAATACCGCCGATCCGAAGCTGCTGCCCCGCAATCTCCACATCCTGATACTCACGATCCAGAACCTGCGCACCGGCCTCACGATAAAGCTCATGAAGATCAGTCCCATAATTCTCCTGATATTCTACCTCATGATTCCCGTCAGAGCAATACACCGGAGCAATCTTTACCAGATTTCTTATAAGATTCACCGCAATTTCCGTATTCTCCTGCTTCGCATTCACCAGATCTCCTGTGATCAGGATCACATCCGGAGCCTGCTCTTTCACCTTCCTGATCAGCCTGGAATTCCCCCTGCCAAAACTGCTGTCATGCAGATCCGTCAACTGCACGATGCGAAGAGACGAAGAAATCTTCCCTGTGGAAGAAGTAATGTGTGTCACAGACAGTGCATATTTAGAAGCCAGCAGGCTGGCTGCTGACAGAGTGACGAGTATGATCAGCAGATAGAGCAGACAGCTTTTTAATTTTTTACCGGATATAAACATAGATACTACCTCCTGACTGCTTCTGGTGCCTGAATTCCAAATTTTGCCCGCAGTTCATCAATAATATTATATGGAAAGTACTCTGCGCAGTCTTTATTATCCATCATAACATCTGCTTTATTTTTTCTTCATACCTATTTCTTAGTTTGGCATTTTTATCATTTCTTTTGATTAAATTCTCTCCTACACATTCATATGCTTTTACAAAATTCCCTTCTGCTTCATAAATATTTCGTCGTATAAATACAGTTCCCGGTGCATCAGGATTCAATTCCTCTGCAATATTAATCTGTTCATTTGCCAGTTCCAACAAACGGGAATCCGTTCTTTCTTCACATATGTACTTATAAAGATAAGCTTTTGCCATATTATAATGGGTATCAACAAAAGAAAAACAAAGTTTTTCAGCAGTCTTGCACCAGCTAATGTCCTGATCTATAATTGACTGCCATTTTTGTTTTATTTCATCTTTAAAAACTATTTCATCAAGCAGAATTTCATTTCTGTCATCTATACCAGAGTCCTTATCAAATGCTTTTAAGTCTAATGCTACAACAGTATTATACGCTTTATAGTCAAGTGGATCCGTCTTAAAAGCTGCTATATATGTTTCGCGCGCCTCTTCGTATTTATCTCTGGACTGATAAATAAGTCCAAGATTTCTTCTGTATCTGCCTTTATAAGGCGCTTTTGAAACCGCATAATCCAGTTTCTCTAATGCCTTATTCAAATAATCTTCTTTCTTATCCTTATCCGGTACATGCCTGCTCATTTGATACAGCATATATCCCTGGGAATTACAAAAGTAAGCCCTTATTTCATCATCCCATAACTTAATTTTATTTGGATGATCCATAATTTCTTCATAATAATTTACACTTGTTTTTGCTTCTTCCATATTGAATGCATTCGCAGTCATATTTTTATAAAACAGAATATCTGCCAAACGCATTCTCAGAAAATTTTTCATCGGGTCTGTTTCAGCCCAAATCGTATACGGCTGTTCACACATTAAGTCCCAATAACGCTCTGCGAGATCACATGCCAGCATATTAGCTTTTGCCTTTTCATTGTTTTCATAACATCTGCAGCAATAAATATACTTTTTCTCATATTTAATAATACTGTCAATGTTGTTGTATTCCACTTTGGTAATCCAAAACAGATTGGCAAAAAAGTCAGATGCATAATATCTCTCACCAGTTAAATAAAGCAAATTGGCAAATTCCGTTTTTCTGGTAAGATACTGTACCTTCTTTTCTCTTTCTTCATCTGAATCGTCTATTCTTTTTTCATAATTCTCAAAAACTTCTTTTTGCGTTTCCTTATAACTTTCCAACGTATCTTCTACGTCTTGTTTATTCACCACATTATAAATATTTAATCCAAGCCATATCGCAACAGCAATGCTGATAATTGTAAGCCCTGTCGTTAATAAACTATTTGTCTCCAAATTATTGGCATACCCAATAAATGCCGACACGTTTTCCCCAGAAGTTTTTTTGCATATTTCATATAGCTCATCTAACACCCTGTAAAAATAAAAATACTGAATCAGATTTGCAATCACCAATATAGCACATAAACAAACAGGAATTAAAATCCAAAAGTTTCGATTTCTTTTTTTCTTAGACATATTTCATCCTTCCTACATAGTCAAGTCTGTTTTTCCTTATAAATCAAAGATTAAGTCAAGCGGATATTCCGATTTCTATAATTCCTGTCTAAAATAAATTAGGTATCTGTTTTATTAACTCAACAATGCCACTAGCAATAATGCCTGTTGTCACACCTTCAGCCAGTTGCTTTATTTTTGAAAAATTCCTTTTGATTTTAAATGGTTCTTTATGCTTCGCTGTATCGTCTATTGCCTCACTGATTATTACACGTACTTCTTTAGCCTTGTCCCCAAATTCTTCCTCAAACAGATTGTTATTTGAATATTGTTCAATTTTCTTCAACGCTTCCAGAACTTTATCATAATCAAACTCTTTGTTCTCCTGCATATTCTGCGTAGAGCTAACTGTTCCCTGCTGTATTTGTGAACCAATAACATCTCCGGAAATATTCATTGTATTATTACTAACATTCTGACTGCTCATATAATCCTCCAATCTTGCCGCAGCATTAGCGGCATCCTGTAAAGTTACAAAATAATCTCTGCCCTTTGCATACATATTTTCCACAATTTGAAACTGTGGATTTCCATAATCATGCCAATATCTCCTTTCACTTTTATATGTTTTCGGATATTCATTATTATATGAAAACGCCTTTCTTCCTATCTTTTGAAGCAACTTCACCTCACGCTTCGTTATCGTTCCATACAGAATTGCCTCATGGACCATTTTCATATCGGAAATAATAGTATCATAATATGAAATAGAAGAATATATGGTCATCTGAAAATCAAAATCAACCTTTTCCCAAAAGCCATTTCTTTTTGATTCCTCCAACCACGAATTCATCATTTTCTTTATTTCTTCCGTATATTTGATCCATTTCTGAATATCCAAATCAATATCGGTCAGAGATTGTTCTTCATACGAAGTCGCTCCGCCAAATATTCCCTGTGCCATTTAGCCTTCCTCTCTTATTGCTTACTCATTCTTATTTATTTTAATTGTGTCATTAGCCATTTATCTTCACCATATAACAAAAAATGGTTTCTGACTATCACATATTAAATCAAAATAATGATAACATGAAACCATTTTTATATAAAGTAAAAACTATACTCTTTAACTTTCGTGGACCTGCCCCAATGTCCTCAATCACATTATATGTTTGTTGAAACTTCCGAGCACCTGACCTCAAGTGCACATTAGTTAAGTGGTCGGCCTCTTAATGGTTTTAAGTATATTCAGTATATTATAGCACTTTTTAATCCATCTGTATTCCAAATTCCGCCTGCAATTCATCAATAATATTATATGGAAAGGACTCTGCGCAGCCTTCATCCTCCATCAGGATCGAAATAATCTCTTTAGCCAGTTGTATTCCCTTTGGACTGTGAATGTTATCATTTATTCTTACAGCATCCTTTAAATTCCTTGCTACCCATACCTGATCATATATTTCAAGTTGAGCAACAATTTTATTTGTTTCCACCCAGAAATCAGACTCATTCATATCATCCGGACTTTCCATAACTCTGTATATCTCACGAAGCCTGTATAAAATCTGATCTGCATTCAGATCCAGCGGAACATAAATTCTGACGTTGTCATCAGGAAGAATCCCACCTTTGGCCTGCGTCTCTCCGGTAAGTGCTTTCTCATATTGCTTGGTTGTTTCATAATAAGGTGCTGTATCCGCTATTGTAAGATCATTAATATAGAGAACTTTCTCTGGGATTGGGTGAATATCTAAATCATGATGCATATGGGTTTCCTCCTGGGATATTTTGATTTCTGTAATGCCTGTTTGAAATGAATTAGGTAACTGTTTAAACTTAGCAATGTTACTAGCTTAAATCAAAAACTCCTTTTTCTCTCACAAAATCTGTAATGTCTTCTACCAAATATTCCTTTCCCTGTGTATGAAGAACATCGTAACATTTAATAATATAATTATCCAAAATTCCTGTTGAATTTAGTATTTGTATATTCCGGTGATATAGAACCATCTGCACGGGGATTCAGAGCCACCATTACG
>CAJLTE010000068.1 GCA_905209435.1 uncultured Blautia sp.
TGAGGTATTTTCAATTTTCAACATCCACGCTTTTTATTATACAGGAAGCTCCTTTTTTCTGATATCAACACTGTACATGTTGACGCTGCGGAAAGGTCAAGAGGTAAATTATATTTTTATTTCTTCCGGAAATTGCTTTTTTATTTTCTCAATAATCCATTCCTGCAAATAATACTCATTTAATGTATCTTTAGAATACTTTTCCACACCACCATCGGTTAACTCAATCAGTATATCTGTAAAAAATCTCTCCCAGCTTTCATATCTTTCGCACTCCACATACTCTGACACATTTTCCAATATACGCTTTAATTTTTCGGATTGAATTATACCAGCTTTTAAAATCAAATACTCAAATGACTCCGGCAGCCAAAGAGAAATTCTACGATTGATCTGTGTCTGGAATGAATCCATACAGCTTTCAATCAATGAGCCAAACGCCGCACCATCAGCTATTACAAGTGTATCTCCTGATTCCAGATTTTTTACCTGCTTAATAAGATTTCCATTTCCGTTAGAACTTATAACATTGCTGTCTTTAAATACATTAATCCAAAACTGATATCCAGAATTGCTGTCCTCTGTAACTACATTCTGGATTTTATTGTTTTCTAAAATAGGATAGTTACTGTATATTTCCTTAAACTCATGGTATGATTCTTTTATGTCTGTACGTTTTCCATCAGTAATAATCTCATATATTTCATGTATACTATAAGGCAACATCTTCAGCAGAGCTCTTG
Organism: uncultured Blautia sp.; assembly: GCA_905209435.1. The sequence goes on from CAJLTE010000068.1 coordinate 744, forward strand.
TTACCAGGACAAAATAATTTCCAGATTCTTTTACAAAAGCAGCAAATTCTTTCGTAAATATAAAATTATTATTTTCCTCAATAAAAATAATGGTTTTTTTCAAAGGATATAATGCATCTTTCCAGTCTCGTCCTACTTCATCGCGAATGTATACATAATATTCTGCATTTGTTGAAACGGAATATCCTGACTGTTTTCCGCTTCTTAAATATTCATACAAAATATGCAAAAGTGTGGTTTTTCCAGTCGCACTGTCTCCCTTTATAACAGTGATATTTCTTCTTATGGAAAATTCAAATACTACTTTTTTGCTCTTAGCTCTGAACCAGTAACTTCCTTTCATCTTCCATTTCCTCCGCTTCCAATAACTCTTCCACATATTCTGCCGGATTACATACAATCTTTCCAGTATTCATAATCTGAATTTTAAAAGTACCCTTAAAATGCATAATATGCTGCAGATATACCGTCAAATCCTTTTTTTCCGCGATTTTAAGAATCCATTTCGCGCAATTATCTCCACAATTAGACATATTATAAATAAAAGAATCATCCTTCAACATAAGAATCAATACTTTCACACCTCCCGATAACTCTCGAGGAGTAATCGCACCCAATACCGGACTGTCAATAATATGTGAGCTGATTACTGTGGAATGGTCTACATCCTCAATCATTTCCTTTACAAAAGGATCCTCTATCCATTCATCCTCATATACATTATCAAAATACGATGGAGCATCTTTCATGTAATCAATGTTGGAATAATACCATATTTTTAACATAACATCACAACCTCGCTATCTACAAACAAATTTATCACATCTCCCGCCACTCCAGTGGAAAAGATTAATTGACTTTTATAAGTTATTTATTTTTTCTTTTATTAGTATTCTTCCATTTGTACTTTTTTCAATTCTATTATATATCTTTTTTAATCCTTCTTCCCCTTCTATCATTTTTACAAAGCTTAAATATCCGGCAATTTGTTTTCCAAAATAAAATTTTTCCTCAGTATCATTATTCATTACAATATACTTCAGATAACATTTAGCAATATAATTTTTATATGATTTACCAACAGTAACAATGTTTCCTTCTTGGCTCTTAACAATATTTAAACCTAGATATTTTATATAATCTCCTCTATCTTCCAAAGTTTTTTTTATATATTTTCTATGGTTCGTCTTCAACCCTAATATATCAAGTTTTTCTTTCAATAAGGAATTTATTCTCATTTCTTCTTCTAAACCAATAATATCTGGAAATGAAATTAATATATCATCTGCATAACGTGTATAGACATAACCTTTACCTAATTCTTTTGTAAATTCTATGTCAAACTCCTTCATATATATATCTGACAATATTGGAGATGTAATTAATCCTATTGGCATTTTTCCTTCACTAAAACAAGTTTCTAAAATCATTAAAACTTGCTCTTCATAGATAGCATCTATTTCAAATTCCTTCATAAGCTTTTTTACTAATTTCTTTTTCTCAATTGAATTAAAAAATTTATGTATATCAAACTTCAAAAAACTTACATTTTCTTTATGACACTCTACACATGTTTTTACTGATTTTCCTTTTTGATATGCAAAAGAATGTTTATCATACATATATTCTTTATCTAAACATATTGCCAATTTTTCATGTAACTTTCTCATCGTCTGCCCATTTTCATTATTTTCATATGTAATGATTTTTCTTCTTTTATTTCCATTCCTTAATTCAAAGGTTCTAAAACACTCAAGCATTTTATCATTGAACGCTTTAATAGTATTTATATCTAATGTATCTAACTTGAAAAAATCTGTTGGATTTCTTTGTAAATCCAATTCTTTTATTACCGTATTCTTACTGACAAAATAATAGCCCCTTAATCTGGCTTTATTATGATAAGTAAATATAAACGTTACAATATGTTTAACTATATCCTCTATGTCCTTTGCCAGAACTGTTTGTATGCTAATTTTTGTCTTACTATTTACTCCAACAAAAGTATTTTTTATTATAAAAGCTATCAATAAGCTTTTTAAATGTGCTATTGCATTGTCTATATTATAATGATTAAAATTTAATTCTTTCTTTTTTCTTAAATTCTCACCATACTCAGAATATACAATTCCACTAACTATATAAAATAATAATTTAACAGAAATAAATACTACGAGATGATTTTCTTTTTCATTGTATTGGTAATTAATGCAGTAATCATCCTTTGGATAACTGTCATTATAATTTAACGTAACTTCATATTCTGTTTTAAAGCTTTTCGTATAATCTCGTAAAATCTCCTCTTCTAATGTAGTAGGTAATTGATTATTAATAAATTTATAAAATTCTCCCACATAATCTGTTGAAAATGCTACTCTTTCAATTTTGGGATGATAATAGATAGTCTTTAATCTATTTATATTATCCTTTAAAACCACATCTTTAGTAAATACACCCACATTCCCACAATTTCTTTCTCTTTCATATGGGATTAAAATATATAATGAATTATTTTATATGCACTATTAGTAAATAGCCCTAATTCTACAGCAGACGACATCGTATCAAGGAAAATATATGTTCTATATGAAATACCAGCAAAAATCTCTTCTAGTAACTGTATACTTATAGAATTATCTCCTATATTTTCTTTTGTTAAAAAATCATCTATTATCAATGGTAAACAACCATTAGGAAATTTATCCAGGAAAAAATCTTGTAATATTTTTCTTCTATCACTTTTATCGTTATTATCATAATAAGGTCCACATAAAAAAACTATTGGTTTATTAATTTTTATTCTATCATTCAGTACATATGCCATATCATTTTCTCCAAATAAAAAAAGAATCCTACAGTAGGCAAGAAGGCTTATACTTAGAGCGTTGCGCTCTAGGAGCGTAAGCTAGCGAGTAGAGCAAGACGCTCTAAGTATAAGCCTTCTTGCCTACTCAATAACTTCTTATAAATGCTTCGTCATAAACGAAATACTAGGATTCTTTATATTATAGTATAATTCTTTCTTCTGAAGCTGTCAAATAATATCTTTTTTTATTTCTTGCACCAACTAAATTTTCTTTTTGCAACTCAAATTTTCCTTGTTCTGCATTAAAAATCCATCCTAATGTTTCTAGCACTGTGTTATACTCATTACATCTCAATAATACATTCAAAAGTCGTACAAGTCCATTAATATATTTTTTTTCTTTACCTAAACTTTCAAAATAATTACTTTTATCTTGTATTAAATATATTAACAAAATTAATTCTTTTACCGAAATTGTAATATCTGAATCCAAAATCTTCACACTCTCATCGGGAATATCTTCAGGTAATTTATGTACTGTATATTTTTGACTTCTAAACATAAAATCAATTGTTTCATCACTCTTCATATAAAAAGCAAGTTTATCTATGATATAACTTTTTCTTTCTATAATTACTAATTTCCAAAGCAATTCATATATATCATATATTGTCAAATAAATCTGACTTCCTTCATGCCATATGTAAAAATACACCTCATTAATATTTACTCGGATTCCAAATTGATACTCTTGTCCATCTACCATAATACTAATAATGTCATTAAGTACATATGTAGATTTATTAATAACCAAATATCCCTTTTTCTCATAATGCTTTATTTCATTTTCTCTTATTTTTCTAATGTCTTTAACAAATGTGTATCTCATAATTTTTATCACCCTGTTTCAAATACTGGCAAATTATATTGGTAATAACACTGTCCTTTTTCATAATATTCTATAAACTATAAATGAGCATCCTGATCAGTATTTTCCTTTCAGAATACCATGGAAAAACCACGGGCTCTGCATCCGACTGAAGATGCATATTTTCGTCCACTTATTAACTTTAAAACCCTGTCAATCTCAGAACCAAATGCTACTCCATCTGCGATTACGAGTATTTTTTCATTCCTATGTATATTCAGATAATGAAATACATTGGATTTTCCGTTCATGGACTCACAATCCAAATCATTTTCTTTGCACACCTGATTGAAAAACTGATACCCTGAATTGCTGTCTTCTGTAATAATGATATCCGGCTTCACATTTTTCTCATATGTGTCTGTACCATATAATCTGTAGAATTCGTGATAACTTTGTTTCAAAGTTCCATATTTTCCAGATGTCCGAATTCCATAAATTTCTTCAACACTATATGCTAATGACGGTAATGCTTCTCTTGTTGCAATTACATAATAATTATCCGTCTTCTGAATTTCTTCAGCGAATTCCACCGTCTTAATAAATTCATTTCCTTCATCTATAAATACAATACTGTCAGATATTCCCGACAACTGTTCTTTCCACAAAGCACCTTCTAATACATGGCATGTCTTATCACATGTTAAATTAACCGGAGTACCCGAAGGATTATTCACAAATTCTCGAATCATATCTATCAACGTTGTTTTGCCTGTTGAGCTGTCCCCTCGAATAATGGTCAAATTTCGCCGGAGCTCAAAATCATATTTTAATCGTTTTGTAGAAACAATAACTCTATGTTTACCTTTCATTAAACCATTCTCCCATTAAACAAATTCTCCAGCTATTGATACCAGTTCATCCATAGAATGAACAATCTGATCTGTATTTAAAATTCGTATCGTAAACGGCTCTTTTCCAAAATTCATTAAGTAATGAAGGTTAATTGTTCTGTCTTCAGTTTCTGTAATCTTCAATAGCCATTCCGCACAATTATCACCACAAGTTGAGGCATTAAACACCTTATCCTTATCAAATTTGACAAGAATCAATGTTTTTACCCCTCCCGATAATCCAGTCGGCGGAATTTTCCCAAGAACCGGGCTATCAATTACACCACTGTCCAAAACTGTAGATTCATCCACTGCCTGAATCATCTTTTTCACAAATGGATCTACTATCCAACTATCCTCATAATCATATTTAAAATATGCAGATGTATTATATACAGCGCCTTCCATATCCCCATAAAAAATATTCAACATATGATTTACTTCCTTCCCAGATCATTTTAATCATTGTACTATTATGTGGAATATGTTAACAATGTACTTCAAAATTAAACTGGCATGGAACTCAGGCTACAAAATATAAGAAAAAGCCGGGAAGTTCACATTTCTGTGTCTTCCCGGCTTTGTATCTATTATTCAAACTCAATAGTAGCCGGTGGCTTTCCAGTGCAGTCGTACATTACTCTGTTAACATGTTTCACTTCGTTTACGATTCTGCTTGTAGTCTTTCCGATTACTTCCCACGGAATCTCAGCACTCTCTGCTGTCATGAAGTCGGTGGTTGTTACAGCTCTTAATGCGATGGCATAGTCGTAAGTTCTTTCATCACCCATAACACCAACAGATTTCATATTGGTAAGAGCTGCAAAGTACTGGTTTACTTTCTTGTCCCAGCCTGCTTTGGCGATTTCTTCGCGCCAGATTGCGTCTGCGTCCTGTACCATCTGTACTTTCTCGGCTGTGATCTCGCCGATGATTCGGATTCCGAGTCCCGGGCCTGGGAATGGCTGACGGAATACAAGGTAATCCGGGATTCCAAGTTCGAGACCAGCTTTGCGGACTTCGTCTTTGAAGAGGTTGCGCAGTGGCTCGATGATTTCTTTGAAATCTACATAGTCAGGAAGTCCTCCTACATTGTGGTGGGATTTAATGACTGTAGACTCACCGCCTACACCGCTCTCTACAACGTCCGGGTAAATAGTTCCCTGTACGAGGAAATCTACTGCACCAATCTTCTTAGCTTCTTCTTCAAATACACGGATGAATTCTTCACCGATGATCTTTCTCTTACGTTCCGGTTCTTCTACGCCCTTTAATTTCTCGTAGAATCTCTCCTGGGCGTTTACACGGATGAAGTTCAGGTTGTATGGGCCGTTTGGTCCGAATACAGCTTCTACTTCGTCGCCTTCGTTCTTACGGAGAAGACCATGGTCTACAAATACGCAGGTAAGCTGATTTCCAACTGCCTTGGACAGGAGAACTGCTGCTACAGAAGAGTCAACACCGCCGGAAAGTGCACAGAGGACTTTTCCATCGCCTACTTTCTCACGGATTGCCTTGATAGATTCTTCTACGAAAGAATCCATTCTCCAGTCACCTGCACATCCACATACGTTGAATACGAAATTGGAGAGCATCTTTGTTCCCTCCTGAGTGTGAAGTACTTCCGGATGGAACTGTACTGCATACAGGTTCTTCTCTACATTCTCAACTGCAGCTACCGGACAGTCATTTGTCCATGCGCTGATAGAAAATCCCGGTGCTTCTTTGGAAATGTAATCATTATGGCTCATCCAGCAGATGGTCTTTGGAGATACATCTTTGAAAAGCTTGGATTCTGTATTTACATTTACTTCAATCTTACCGTATTCACGGACAGGAGCTTTCTCAACTTTTCCACCCAGCAGGTGCATCATAAGCTGGGAACCATAGCAGATACCCAGAATCGGGATACCCAGTTCAAAAATCTCCTTTGTATAAGTAGGGGAATCCGGCTCATAACAGCTGTTTGGTCCACCTGTAAAGATGATACCTTTTGGCTGGATTTCCTTGATTTTCTCAATACCTGTTTTATAGGAGTAAATCTCGCAGTATACATTACATTCTCTGACACGGCGTGCAATCAGCTGATTGTACTGTCCACCGAAGTCTAATACAACGACTGTTTCTCTTTTCATGTTTTCCTCCTTGGAATTATAACTATGTTTACTGATGTTCATTATAAGGTAGACCCGGAACTTTTACAATGCTTAATTTTATACAAGTTTATAAGTTTTTTAGAATCTTATCACTTTCTTTTCAAAACTTCCTCACACTTTGCTCACAATTTCCCTGTATATTAATAAGCAAATAAAGCAAATGCTTTACAGAACAAATGCAAATGCTTTTTCATCATATAGATTTTTAACTTTTTTCTTTTTCATACTTATGCCGGGCCGAAAGGTCCGGCCCTCCTTCATTTTACAGACTTTTTTGCAAGTCTGTTTTTTTATCCACAATTTTATTACTTATTCTGTCCTGTATTCCACATTTCATTATATGTTTTCAGGATTCTCAGTGGATACATACGCCGAAAGTCAAGCGGATATTCACAATTGAAACAAGGGACTTACTTGATTTGGTTAAAATTGCTCTTCCATTCAGGTAGATGAAATCCTCTATCATGCTTTGATTAATTTATAGGTTTTTTAGAATTTAATCACATTTTCTTCAACACTCCATCACAATTTGCACACATTTTCCCTGTATATTAATAAGCAAATAAAGCAAACGCTTTATTGATAAATAAAACTTTTTCTTTTTCATACTTGCCGGATCGCAAGGTCCGGCACTCCTTCTTTTAAAATGTGGAATCCCGTTCACAGTAAGACGCAACTGTGGGCGGGATTTTTGTATTACCCGCATAACGAAAAAAGCCCTGACGTCTTATTTTGCAATAAACACCAGAGCTTTCTGTATATTTCTATTTAACCAAATCAAGTAAGTCCCCTGCTTCAATTGCGAAAAGCAATAAGCAGTGGGTGGGGACTTGCTTGTATCAGGAAGAGTGCAAGCTCTTTCTGATAAACTGCGGAGCAGTTATTTGGTGTAGAGCCACGTAGCGAAGCGGATTGCGAATATCCGCTTGACTTCAAGTCAAATGTATGAAATCATCCACTTTTTCATAACAACTAGTGTGCCGACAAGTTGCTTCTTGCAATTAAAGCAGGGAACTTACTTTTACTTGATCTGCTCAAATTCCCATCGTAAGGATTTCCATCAATACTCCAAGCAGTGACGGATTCAGATCCATAGAAACCAGAACAGGAACTGCACCTGTGCCAAGTTCTTTTACTACTTTATAAACCTCTGTCTTCTGTGCATAAGTAATCTGCGCTTTCTCCAGAATCTCGTAGGCTTCTTCTGCATAATCCCTCTGATATACTGCCGCATCTGCTGCGAAAACAACTTTTACTTCTGCATCTGCCGGTACATCTTCCAACACTACTACAGTTCCGTGAAGTTTCTCGTCTTCTCTGACCTCTGCTACATATTCCTGACCATTTACAGTAACTGCCTGTGGCTTATCCTGAATATTACAGAAACGGATCTTCCAGGAACGTTTCTGCGGGATCACTGCAGTGTTGCCCTGTGTAGCTTCAATAGTAAATATAATTCCTGTTTCATCAGCAGTCTTTGCCATTCTGGTAGATGCCCAGTTCTCATCCAGGTCTTCCGGTGTATCGCCGTTGTCCTCCCAGAGAACAAACTCTCCTGTTTTTCCTGGATATACAAGTACTTCCAGTTTTTCAGGATTCTCAATGGAATTATCATATACTTCCATATCTTTCAGCGGAATAATACTACCCTCACGCACAAGTACAGGCATCTCATAAATATCTCTCCAGAGATTAACCTTTCTGCCGCCCTTGTATGCTCTTCCATTAAAGAAATCATACCAGATTCCCTGCGGAATCCATGTCTTGGCACCTGCCAGTCCGGTAACTGGATCCAGCTTGTCTGTGATCGGGGATACCATCATTTCTGTACCAAAGTAATAGTTGTTCGGTACTTCATAAGTTTCTTCACGCTCCGGCTCCAGATAGTACATTGGCTGTACCAGAGGCAATCCCTCTCTGCTTGCACGACGGTTCATGGTATAAAGATACGGAACCAGCTGATGACGCAGTTTCAGGAAATTCTTCATTACAGTTTCCACAAGCTGGTTATATTTCCAAGGCTCTTTTCCATTAAATGGATTGTCTGTGCTGTGCAGACGGTTCATCGGTGAAAAGACTCCAAGCTGTACCCATCTTGCGGTAAGTTCATCATCTCTGTAACCAAGCATATGACCGCCAATATCATGGCTCCACCATCCAAAACCAATATTGCTGGCATTTGCTGTGAAATACGGCTGGAACTTCAGGCTCTCCCAGGTAATGATGGTATCACCTGAAAAACCTACCGGGTATCTGTGGCTTCCAGGTCCTGCATATCTTGAGAAAGTCAGCGGGCGTTTTCCTTTCCACTTGCTGTCCAGATAGTGATAATGATTCAGCATCCACAGCGGATCCAGTCCCGGAACCTTGGTGACAGTCCCCTGCTGCCAGTCCAGCCACCAGAAATCCACACCCTCTTCTTCCATCGGATGATGCAATTCCTCGAAATATGTTTCAATAAACTTCGGGTCTGTCATGTCAAAGAGTACCGGTTCTTTACTCTCCGGGTCAATTCCCATCTTCTCTGCAACCCTTGGATATGCTTCCTCATAAGCACGGATTCCATCTGCCGGATGAACGTTCAATGTGATCTTATAGCCATGTTTATGCAGCCAGTCCATAAATTCCGGCGGGTTCGGGAAAAATTTCTTATTCCAGGTGTATCCTGTCCAGCCACTTCCATATACAGGATCCACATCATCAACCAGATGCCAGTCCATATCTACAACTGCGATGGAAAACGGCACTTCTTCTTTCTCAAAACGCTCTACCAATTCTTTGTATTCCGGCTCTGTATATTTATGATATCTGCTCCACCAGTTTCCAAATGTATATCGCGGAAGCAGAGGTGTTTTTCCACATAATCTGTAAAAATCCTGCAGGCATTCCACATATCTGTGGCCGTATCCAAAGAAATAGAAGTCTGTTCTGTTTCCCTGGCGCGGCTCTACCATTCCATCCTCACCCATTGCCATTGTATGGGAATCATCCAGTACCGAAAAACCATTTCTGGACATAATACCATGATCCAAAGGAATCTCACCGTCCGCCTCGTCCAGAGTTCTGGCAGTTCCGAGTAAATCTTTCGGCGCATCACCGTAATGCCATACACGTTCACTGGCTTTACCGCCTGCTACACGGATCATCAGGCCGCTTGGAGAAAATTTCTGTCTGTCATAGTGAATTTCCAGATCTTTGGTGTAAATATGTAGTTCCTCTCCGCCATCACTTACCTTAAATTCCGGCACTGGAAAATCACGGTTGCACACCATCTGTGTTGCCCGATCCTCGAACTGTCCGTCTTCACTGTATTCAAAGCGGATCAGAGCCGTTGTCAGCATCGTGATTCTGTAATGTTCACCTGCGATCACTGCCTCCTTTTTGCATACAGGATTGCCTTCCAGTACAAATTTTTTTAAGTCCATAAAAGTTGTCCTCCTTTACGTTCCTGGCAGTCTGGTACTGCCTGCTTTTGAGATTATTTTAACCTTTTACAGACTTGTTGACAATAAAAAAATAAACACCCTGACTCTTAGGAAACAACAGTCAAATGGATATTCGCAATCCGCTTCGCTACTTGCTTGATTTGGTTGAAATACTATTATTTGAACACTCATACAGAAATTGAAAAGATAAATCTTATGGAAAATGCTTTAAAGATCTCTTGAATACACTGTATTCAAATTAAGATTTGCTTTAGAAGATGTAAAAAAGATGTTAGAAAGTTTTTTTAAGGCATATAACAAAATAACCAAGAACCCGCAACCCCGCATAAACACTGAGGTTATAAAACAAGAAAAAACACCGTCCCCGCGGCAATCGCATTGTCCGCAAAAACAGTGTTCTTAGTGCGCCTTCAGGGGTTCGAACCCTGGACACCCTGATTAAGAGTCAGGTGCTCTACCAACTGAGCTAAAGGCGCATACTCTTTTGTTTCCTGTGTTGATGTTTGATTAACTCCTCAACGCAAGTGATATTATATATAATGTGGGATAAAAAGTCAATACATATTTTAAAAAAATTTTAGAAAAAATTCTATTTCTTTTATTTTTCCTTTTTTTCGTCCTTTTTAGACAGTTTATTCAGCATTTTGTTGACTTCTTCCGCTGACTTTCGCACCTGGCTGAAGGCATTATCAAAATTTTTGTGTTCGTAGCTGAATTGTACCATCCTATTATGGAAAGAACTGTTTCGTTTCACGGGCAGACTCCTGCGGGGCTCTTCGTGCCCCGGGGATTTTCTTACCCTATATTATGCAATACCTATGCAAAAATTTCCTTTTATCCTCTTGAAATGACCATTTTACAAATTGGATTACCCATAGAAAAAAATTTCTCTTCATACTCTGTCATTACATTTCCCTTTACCATCTCTTCATCATGATGCAGGTCAAAAGTAAATGCTTCCAGGTTCCATCCTGCTTCCTGTACTTCTTCTAATGAAAACTCAAACAGTCCCTTATTATCTGTCTTAAATTCCACTTTTCCATCCGGTACGAGAATCTGGTCGTAACGTGCCAGGAATTCTCTGGATGTCAGACGGCGCTTTGCATGACGGGCTTTTGGCCATGGATCGGAGAAGTTTAAATAAATCTTATCCACTTCACCCTTTTCAAAGATTTCCGGGAGAAGTCTGGCATCCACTCTCATGAAGAATAAATTAGAATAAGTTTCTCCATTCTGTTCCAGCTCTTCTCTCTTCTGCAGCGCACGCAGAAGAACACTGTCGTACATCTCTATTCCGACATAATTAATTTCCGGATGAAGACGCGCCAGATCCATCAGGAAACGACCTTTTCCCATCCCTACTTCTATATGAAGCGGCTGCTTTTTCGCAAATACCTCCGCCCAGTGTCCTTTTTTTGTCTGTGGTTCCTGCACCACATAAGGGCTCTCCAGAATTGCATCCTGCGCCCCCGGAATATTTCTTAATCTCATAAAATTCTCCTGTTCTTTTTTCTATAATATCAAAGGTCAAGCGGATAAAATCATCCGCTTCGCTACTTGCTCATGTCTGAAAATTATGACAGCACAATTTCCTTACCGTCAATAAATCTTCCTATTATATTTCTGTCATCCCCGCCATAGCAGAATCTCTCCGCTCTCTCTTCAGGACTCAGCGTAAAACCTGCATCTTCCAGTCCGTCCAGCACCAGTGCATTAAATCTGTAGCCTTTCTCCAGAGAACCCACACGGTCAAACACACTTCCGCCGGCCTTCGTTGCCATATGAAATGCCTGCGCAAAGGTCACTCTTCCATTCCCTTCCGGTTCATAGAACTCTTTCAGCTTGGAAAGCTGTACTGCCCTCGCAATCTGTCGATAAACAGCTGCATGCTGTCCGCCGCCGATATCACACCCCATAGCAATTGGAATCCCTTTCTCACTTAAAGCTTTCGCAGGCATGATCCCTGCTGTAATATTAGTAGTCGCATCCGGACAATGTACCGTCACGCTTCCGGCTTTACGAATAATATCCAAATCTGCCTGAGACGGGAAAATATAATGAGCAAAAATAGACGGTCCATGTTCCAGCAGTCCGTTTCTTTCATAAATCTCTGCATCCGAACTATAATCCGGAAAAAGCTCCAGCGTCCATTTTACCTCTGCCAGAGATTCTACCAGATGTGTCTGCAGTCCGCAATGATATTTTGCAGCCAGTTCTCCCAGGCCTTTCATCAAAGGTTCAGAACAGGTCGGTGCAAAACGCGGTGTCAGGATCGGCTGCACCGTTCCTTTTCCCTGATGCTCTGCAAGAAAACGCTCTGTCTGCTTCAGAGACTCTTCTGTAGTCTCACACAGATACTCAGGAGAATTCATATCCATATTTACCTTTCCCACATAAGCATACATTCCCTTGTCTGACAATGCCTGGAACAGATAATCTGATGCATCATAGTGAATAGTTGTAAAAAGACTGGCATGGAAGGTTCCCTGTCTGAGCAGTTCCGTTACCACCTGGTCATACACATTCTTCGCATAATCTATAGATGCAAAACGTGCTTCCTGCGGAAATGTATAATCATTAAGCCAGTCAAAGAGCAGCTTGTCCATGCCGACTCCGCGCTGTACGAACTGAGACGCATGTATATGCAGATCAGAAAACGCCGGTATGATCAAACCTCTTCCATAATCTTTCAATTCCATTCCACGAAACTTTTCAGGAAGTGTCTCATAGATTCCTTCCACGAACCCATCCTGCACTACTAGATAACTGTCTTCAAATACTTTCAGTTTCTCTACTGTTTCTGAATACAAAATATCTCCATGACATACAAAATCCGCCATCACAATCCTCCTGTTTTATAGAAAAATTTCCTATTATATTATATAACTGTTTATTGCTCTTCCCAATGAAAGCAAGTCACTTACTCATAACCAAATATCTGCTTCACAGTTTTATTAAATGTTACTGTTCGCTTCGTGCACAGCAACACGCTTCGCGGTATGTCTCGGGTTTTCTGTTGCCATGCATCCGTAAGGAGCTGCCAGTGGCAGGTCCTGTAGGTGACCTTCGCTCGCAAAAAACACCTCGCGGGATATTGCCAGTGAACAGTAACGGTTAAATCATTATACCACACCATCCCCTCAATAACATCTGTTTTCTCCTCTGCCGATACTTCCTGTCTGATTCGTTTAAAAAATAACAAATTTTTTCTCTCTCAAAAAAATTTAGATGGTTTTTTTTAACAAAAGGGTGTATTATATCTAACAGATATTACTATTTTGCACATAGTAAATCTGTATTTTTTGTAAATTTTTGACAACTAAGGAGGTTGAAGATGGAGCAGATACTTAACAAATTATCTGAAATCGAGCTTACAGCCCAACGCATCATGGAAGACTGCGACCGACAAAAGCAAGTGCTTTCTGAAGAAGCGGAAAAAAAATGTAAAGACTACGACGATCAACTGGAATCCCAGACATCAGAACAGATCCACAAGATCCGTCAGCAGCTTGAAGAAGAAAAGGACTCCCGTTTAGCACAGTTACGTGCAGATACAGATGCTACTTTTTCTTCGCTGGATGCTTATTATGAGCAGCAGCACACACAACTTTCCAAAGAATTGTTCGAGAAAATACTATCTATGTAAAGATATCACTCAAACCAAAAACATCAGGAAAGGAAGTGAACAGTAATGGGAGGTGTACTCTCCTACAGCGGACTTTCCACGAAAATCCGCGCGATGCAGAGCAGGCTTACTACTATAGATCAGTTTGAAGAAATTCTTCAGCTGACTGATGTCACACAGGTAGCTGCCTATCTGAAGAGAATGCCGGAATACTCTTCCAAGTGGGATGCACTGGATGAAAATACTCTTCACCGAGGTCAGATTGAGAAACTTCTGAAAAAATCTATATTTCAGAATTTCTCCAGAATTTACCACTTTGCAAACCCGGAACAACGTAAATTTCTGGATCTGTATTCCAAGCGATATGAAATCCGTGTACTGAAAGAAGTCATGACAAATATTTTTGATCACCGTGACACGGACCCTGTAGATGTCTCTCCGTACCGTGATTTTTTCCGCCTGCATTCTAACATTGATGTAGACCGGATCACTACCTGTTCCTCTATGGAGGAACTGATCTCCTGCCTCAAGGGAAATGAATTTTATATCCCTCTTTCTAAGATACAGGAGCATGATACAGCACTTCTTTTTGACTATGGTATGGCACTGGATCTGTATTACTTTACCCAGATCTGGAACATTCGGAAGAAGCTGTTCAGAGGTAAAGATCTGGAAGAAATCACACGTACTTACGGTGAAAAATTTGATATGCTGAACCTGCAGTTTATCCAGCGTTCCAAACGATATTACAATATGGACCCGGCAAGTATTTATGCCTTGCTGATCCCTATGAATTACAAATTAAAGAAAGAAGAGATCACCGCTCTGGTAGAAGCTCCGACATACGAAGATGCCAGAAGAATTTTCCAGAAAACATGGTACGGTAATAAGTATGAGCAGCTTACTGTTGCAAATCTGGAAGAATTTTACAACCATATCCACCGCACAATTCTTGAAAAAGAAGCACACAGAAATCCATATTCTGTAGCAGTGATCTATTCCTATTTATATAATAAGGAACACGAAGTAAACCGTCTGACAATCGCAATCGAATGCGTCCGTTACAATGTGCCACATGATGAAGCTATGCGTTATATATGCAATAACTAGGAGGTGAATTTATGATTGAGAAAATGAAGTTTCTGAGCATTACCGGACCTAAAACCGATATTGACAGAGTGGTAAACACCTACCTTTCCAAATATGAAATTCATCTGGAAAATGCCCTTTCCGAGCTGACCGCTGTAGAGAGTCTGTCTCCATTTATGGAAATCAACCCATACAAAGAGGCACTCACTACTGCCAACAGCTTTTATGAGGAACTGGCAGATCCGGAGAAGGTTTCTGTCAAACCAATGGAAACAGAACAGGCGTTAAATACCATCCGCAAGATTCAGTCCGACTATCAGGAACTAAGCAATACACGCGCTGATCTGGAAAACCAGCTTGCAGCACTGGATGAGTCTCTGCGAGTGATCCGTCCGTTCAGAAATATCAATTACAATATTTCCTCAATTCTGAAATTCCAGTTCATACACTTCCGTTTTGGAAGAATTGAAAAGGAATACTACCAGAAATTTGAGAAGTATATTTACGAAAATCTGGACACGATCTTTATTAAATGTGATGAAGATGACCAGTACATCTGGGGACTGTATTTTGTTCCTGAGCACGAAGCCCAAAAGGTAAAAGCGGTCTATTCTTCTATGCATTTTGAGCGTATTTATATGCCGGATACTTATGAGGGAACAGCCAAAGAAGCCTTCGAACAGCTCACTCAGAAACGCAACAGAGTAGCTGCCGACCTGGCATCTGCTAATCAGAAAAAAGCTGATTTCCTTCTCAGAAATCAGAACGATATTGTTGCCTCTCACAACGCCATTGCACAGCTCTCCGGTAACTTCGATGTGCGCAGACTTGCAGCATGTACACATGGACATGGAGACAAAGATGTTTTCTATATCTTATGTGGATGGATGACAGAGAAAGATGCACATTCCTTCCAGGAAGATATCAAAGACGACAGCCACATCTTCTGTATCATTGACGGAGAAGAAGATGAACACCTGAAACCAGGTGTACACCAGCAGCCACCGACAAAACTGAAGAATCCGAAACTGTTCAAACCATTTGAAATGTACATTAAAATGTATGGTCTTCCAGCCTACAATGAGATGGATCCGACATGGTTTGTAGCACTGACTTATTCCTTTATTTTCGGTGCAATGTTCGGCGATGTAGGACAGGGATTACTGCTTTTTATCGGCGGTTTCCTTCTTTACAAATTTAAACATATCACACTGGCAGGCATCATAAGCTGCGCAGGTGTTTTCTCCACATTCTTCGGATTTATGTTCGGAAGTATTTTCGGATTTGAAGATGTGATACCTGCATTGTGGCTTCGTCCGATGAATAATATGATGTCCGTTCCGTTTATCGGAAAACTGAACACCGTATTTATCATTGCCATTGGTTTTGGTATGGGAATCATCCTTTTATGTATGGTATTTAACATTCTGAATGCGTGGAAATCCGGAGATATTGAACATATCTGGTTCGATACAAACTCTGTTGCAGGTCTGGTATTTTACGGATCAGCAGTCATTTCCATTGCGCTGATTCTGACAGGACACACACTTCCGGGAGGAATCGTATTGTTTATCATGTTCGGCGTACCGCTGATCCTGATCTTCCTGAAAGAGCCGCTTACTGCCCTCATTGAGAAGAAATCAGAAGTTATGCCGAAAGAAAAAGGAATGTTCATTGTACAGGGACTTTTCGAAATGTTCGAAGTCCTGTTAAGCTATTTTTCCAATACTCTTTCCTTTGTCCGTATCGGAGCATTTGCAGTCAGTCATGCAGCTATGATGGAAGTTGTTCTTATGCTTGCAGGTGCAGAAAGCGGAAATCTGAACTGGGTAGTGGTAGTCCTCGGAAACCTTTTTGTATGCGGTATGGAAGGTTTGATCGTCGGTATCCAGGTACTTCGTCTGGAATATTATGAAATGTTCAGCCGCTTCTACAAGGGTACAGGACGTAAATTTGAACCATTCCGCTCTGTTAAATAAGCAAAAAAGACAGATATAAAGAAGTGTAGGGATCAGATATTTTTATCTGAATAAACCAGATTTATAAATAGAAAATTATGAACTAAGAGGAGATTTAATTATGACAACAATAGCACAGATTATTTTAGCAATTGCACTGGTACTCAGCATTATTCTTCCATTTGGCTACTATCTCATCGGTGAAAAAAACCGCGGTCGCTACAAAACAGCCATCGGAGTAAACGCATTTTTCTTCTTTGGCACAATGCTTATCGCTATCGCAGTAATGTTTACAGGTGCTTCTTCTGTACAGGCTGCAGTCGGATCTGAAGCAGGTCTTGCAACAGGTATGGGTTACATCGCAGCAGCCCTTGTAACAGGACTCTCCTGTATCGGTGGTGGTATTGCCGTTGCCAGTGCGGCAAGCGCAGCATTAGGTGCAATCAGTGAAGACCAGAGTATCCTTGGTAAATCTCTGATCTTCGTAGGTCTTGCAGAAGGTGTTGCCCTTTATGGACTGATCATCTCCTTCATGA
>CAJLTE010000069.1 GCA_905209435.1 uncultured Blautia sp.
CTAAGGATCTTGTGAGCATTGCGCTCGTGTGGGTTCAAGTCCCATCTTCCGCATTAAAGAATGAGGAACTATGAGGAGTCATGGTGCCTTATTTTTTTTCTTTTTCACATCAATCAAATAAACTCATTCACTATGCAAAAAGAGCAGGTATTCATCTTCCCTGCCCTTTCAATATTATCTGTCAACGCAGCTCAGCAATCCTGCTCACCGCTACATAAATCTCCTGAATTTTGTACCAGGTGGGATAATCTACAATCCCGGTCTGTCCAAGTCCGAAAATCCCCTGAAAAACGCGTACTGCATTTTTGGTCGCATCTCCGTATATTCCATCTACTGTTACTGTAGGCACTGCCGGATAGGCACCTGCAATCGTATTTAACTGTTCCTGAATCTGACTTACTTTATTTCCTGTTGCACCGATATCCAAATCATATCCCGGCCAGGATGTCGGAATCCCGGACACTGCCTCTGCCACATTAATATACATATCATTTCCATAAAAAGCCCTTAAGATCTCAATGGCTGAATACCCCTGATCTCCCAGAGCTTTACTGCCCCACTGTGTCATCCATCCTCTGCTCCTGCACTGCACCTGCTTTCCGTCACAATATTGTGTCAGGATCGGCTGACGCACATTTGGTCTGGACAGATAATTTTCAAACAGCTCATCTACAATGCGATCAATACTGTCAAAAATATTTCTGCCGTAAATCCACTTATGATCATATGCAGTCGAGGAAGTAATTGTAAAATCATAGCCTTTATTCCGGTACCATTCCGTATATACACGGTTTAATGTAAACGACATAATCGCCAGAATATTCGCCCGGATCGTATCGTCTGGCCAGGTGGCATATATCTCACTGCTGGCTACGTTTTTGATATAGTCGCGATAACGTACATAATAATTTTCTGCTGAGGAATCATTGATCGGGCCATCATGTACCACTACAAACTCAGGAACTACAACTTTACTCAGCACAATTTCTCCGGTTTCATTTATAGCCTTTATCTCTGACTCTTCTATTTTCGGCGGATACTCATAGAACAGCGTATGCGGAGGGATCACCACACGCTGGTAACTTTCTCCCGGTTCCATGGCATTTAATGTTGCCGGCTGTCTGGATAATACATCCGGTAACACCTCACTTCCGGCTACTTCCTTAGGTTCAAACCCCTCCGCATCGATCTGCACTGTGTATTCCGCATATGGCTGTTGTTCCACCGGTTCCATACTGTATTCCAGCGGCGGTGTCTTTAATTCAATCACAGGTGTTCGACCTGAAGAATCCGTCACCACCTCTTCTATTATACTGTCCGGTGCCCCCGTATATGAAATCCTCACCCGCGCATTCTCTATCGGACGATTGCTTAAACGATCCACCACCGCCACCTGATACCGTCCTGTATCCACATTCTCCTGCTGCATCCTCATATCCTTATAAAAAGCCATACAAGCTCCCTGTAAACCGCTTTACTGATAGCTTATGCGCAATATTTATATATGTTACTGATAAAACAGAAAACAAAACGAAAATTGCTCTTAAAATTTTAAAAATGGCATTCCAACTAAACTCCTAATAATTCGTATCTACTACTGTTAATTGTATTATATTGAAGTCCATTTTGCTCTTCACAGCTTTTTTATTGCTTTTAGCAGCTGTAATTATCTCTAAAATGACAAAAAAATATATGAAAAAACAGGAGGAAAGGCATTTGCCCTTTTCTCCTGTTCTATATCTTTCCTAAAGATTATATTCTTTATATAACTGCTCACGTCGCTTAGAATCCACTGATACAATTGGAATTTCTTCAGTTCTCTGATCTTGAATCAGTCGAGTAATCAAACTTCCAAGTCGATTTTCTCCCTGAATCTGCCCGATTGCCTCCCCTTCTGTATGCCCCTCTGCTTTAAGTCTTTCAGATTCCAGTTCCAGAACTTTTCCTCCCATAATATCACCTATTCCTTTCCGAACATTCTCTTCTTTTCGTAAGATATAGGGTACATCATATTACCAGTATTTCTTCACATAATTACTGGCATCTTCTTTAGATAAAGAAAACTCTTCCATTATATTTTTTACAGCAGCTTCCTGGTTAAGTTTAAATTTTTTACAGGTTTTAATTGCACCAGCAATCATGCCTTCCTGAAGTCCCTCTGCTTTAAGTCTTTCAGACTCCAGTTCCAGAACTTTTCCTCCCATAATATCACCTATTCCTTTCCGAACATCGTCTTCTTCACGGAAAATATAGTCCGCTATTTTTACAATTAGTTTCGTCAAATCTGTATATAATTCTGACTTTCCTGTTTCTGTCAGTTCTTCTTCCAGATTTACCCGGATTTCCTCGTATTCGTTTAAGAGTACCTGAAATAATTCCGGATTGTTATTAAAATCATGTCCTTTTTTCTCGTATCTCATAATATAAAATGGCAACAGCATTAACAGATTTTTCTCAAAGATGCTGTCTTTTGTATAATCAGCCATTTTTATTGTTGGTATGGAATATAAATATGTATTTCCATCCGGAAAAACTACATCTGCTTCCAGATAATCCGGCGTGTTTCCTGAACTTCTCAGAAATAGTACGCAGGACTTTGGAAATACTATCCGGTATCTGCGTCCCTGTTTCTCTGCATGTTCTATACCAATTGCAAAATCATACTCAATCATGCGAATGACCATTGTAGTGTCATCTGTGCTCTGGCATTCGATATGATACATTTTCTTTCCGATCAGCAGACAGGAATCTGTAATAATCTCTCCATCCTCCTGCTGATGTTCATTGCGAAGCTGTGTAATCTTCACATCTTCCGGATATGATGTATGGAATACTTCATTGATCAGAGGCACTGCCAGATATGGCATCTTCTCGATCATCGTACGAAATACATCATCAAAAATCGTATTATTCATATAACACTCCTTTTTGTACTTACATTATAGCATTTTAACGGGTTTTATTGAATACTTAATCTCTTTGAAATTATGTATTTTTATCTTTGGAATCAATGGCAGATACTGCCTGAAAAATCGCTTATTAGAAAATTTAGATTACTGCTTACATCTTATACTATATAGTATTTACATTTATATGACAAGTCCAATTTGGGCAGTTATTCATTTAATCTTCTTTATACCATTCCGTACAAACACGTCTTAATGTAAATAATATTTTTCCAGAAGAACATTTGCCCAATACCCCATATATGACAAAAAAGATAGAAATGACAAAAAAATATACGCACCAGTCTTAAATAAACCAGTACGCATATTTTACAAAATTCCAATATTAGTAAGCAGCCTTATATATCTCTAATACCTGTTTTTCTGAAAGCTCCACGTAATTATTCTTCAGCAGTCTCTGCTGGGTCTTGATCACATCTCCGGCAAAAACAGGCAGATCACTTTCTTTTACTCCAAAATTGCGAAGCGGCTCTTTTTCAAGAATTTTATCCATCAGTTCATACAAGGCAGCTAATGCATCGCTTTGTGCCACTCCCAGGCACTCTGCAATGATATCTTCCAAATCATTGATCCGTCCTTCCGGCTGGATTTCTTTGTATTTTTCCATCACATCTTTAAACATCAGCTGATTTGACTGTCCGTGAGGAATGTGATATACAGAGCCAAGAGGATAAGCACATGCATGAACTGCTGCACATCCTGCATAGCCAAAACCAAGGCCAGCCCAGTTAGATGCTTTCAGAAAATCTGCCGCATAGTTTTTCCATTTATCTCCGCCACCAGCTTCCACGGATTTCTTCCAGCACTGTAAGATTGTTTTCAGTGCCTCCGTGGAGAAGATCCTCGAAATGCTGCATCCGTTTGGGCTTAAGAAAGATTCCACACTGTGGACCATCGCATCAATAGAAGAAGTGGCAAATATTTTATATGGAAGAGAATCCAGCATATTTGTAATCATAACCGCTTTATCAGCAAGCATTGCATTGGATGCCAGTCCCATCTTAACTCCCTTGCTCACACGATTGATGACGGAAATATTGGTAACCTCACTTCCTGTTCCGCAAGTTGTCGGAATGATCACCAGAGAATGTACTTTTTTCAGCTTGTCTACATTATCATAGAGGTCATCTACCTTATCCTCTTTTCCTGCAACCGCCACAACTTTGGCAATGTCTACCACCGTGCCGCCTCCGATAGCAATGATACGATCAAATTCTTTTTCCCGCAGTGCGTCCAGAATCGCATCCACCATCCCATCTGTTGGCTCTCCTTTTCCATATTTCTCGCGAAAAAGAGTCTGTACTCCCAGCGAAAGAGGTGCCACATACTTATCATACGTATGTTCACCGCAGAGAACCAGATCCTGAGGTCCCAGTTCTGCCTGCGCAGCATATTCACCAAAAGTATCATATTCTTCTATTTCTGTTTTGATCGTAAATCCTTTCATTGGCTCTCTAAGCCTCCTTTTTCAATGTTTCCTCTGTCAGACCAAATCTTCGCTCTACCAGTTCTTCGATAAACTGAGCAGTTGCATCCCAGCCAAGCAGGCTGCTGTTCAGCAGGATATCACGGGTATGTCTGTCACCACGCTTCTTACCTGTAATGTACTCATGTCGTGCATGCTGTGATTTCTCTACATTCTCCCACTCTTCTTCAGCCTTGCGCTCATTCAATCCTTTCTTCTTCATAACAGCCGCAATTTCATCTTTCTGCGGTGCATAGATAAACACGTTCATAACATCTTCTGTATCTCTTAAGATATAATCGCTGCTTCGTCCAACGATCACACACGAATGCTTTGCAAAATCGTGAATTGCCTGGAACTGGGCATCAATAACTCGATTGGAAAGGTTTGCATAGCGGACACCATAGGAAGTATCAAATGCATACCTGACACCAATTTTGGTATCTGCTTCCTCTACCAGCCCTTTATCTACGCCGATTTCCTGTACGACTTTATCTACCAGATCTCTGTCATAATACTCTATTCCAAAATAATCTGCAACCATTCTGGCGATTTCAGGACCACCGCTTCCATATTCACATCCCATAGTAATAACAAAATGTCTGTCCGGATACTTGGCATTCGGAAGTACCGCCGGTTCTTCCTCAACTGTTTTGGACTCATCTACAATAAAGATACCGCGACCAAATTCTGCACCATATTTTCTCTTGGAATAGAAGTAAAAAAATACGCCTAGTGCCAGCCAGCTTCCTACTACAACCCATTCCTGCCATCAATACTGCCATCACACCAACGAATTTTCCGGCTTTTACTTTGTACGGTCTCTCCATTTCCGGTCTCTTTTTTCTGAGAATACAGAAAGAAATAGATACGAACATATATGCGATAACACATCCAAAAGATGCTGCATCAACCAGCCATACCAGAACACCTCTTCCAAAGAATGGTGCTGCAACACATGCAATTCCGCAAAGTATAATAGCTGCTTCCGGTGTTTTATTTTTTCCAAGTTTTCCGAACATTTTCGGAATCATCAGAGACTCACCCATAGAATAAAGTGCACGGAAACAAGTCCATTCTGAGACATCATCTCCTTTGCTATTTCACTCTGAGGCATGATATAGCAGACTGCAAAAATAATCATCAGATACCATGCAACTGCAAGAAAAATAGACAGAAGCATTATTTTTCCGATTTTTTATAAGGTACATTAATCTCCTCTGCTGCCTGAGGAATAACATCAAATCCAATAAACAGGAATGGTGTCATACATGCTACTTTAAACACACTTCCCAATGTATTTCCGGCACCGGACTCCCACATCTGCCCTGTAATATTTCCCATATCACCATTTATCGCAGAGCCGACCACCAGAAGAATTCCGGCGATTGCTATGATAGCTGTAAGTACTGTCTGAAGAATTGCTGCAGTCTTCGCACCTTTAATGTTGATCACTGTAATCAGAATCGCAACTCCGACACCAAGTACAATTGTAGTCAGATAAATATCCTTTCCTGCGATTGAATAAAGATATACCTAATTAAAATCAGGAAACAGATATGTGATCACTGTTGGAAGTGCAGTTGCTTCAAATGCGGAAGTAGCCACATATCCCAGAATGATCATCCAGGTACATACAAAAGATCCGGTAGGTCCCATGGCCCTGTAGCTGAATACATGCTCGCCACCGCACTGGGGCATTGCGGATGTAAGTTCTGCATATGTAAGTCCTACAAAAAAGACCATAAGTCCACCGATCAGCATTGCAATAATTGATCCGGCAAAACCAGCAGTGGTAATCCAGTCCCCTGAGTTAATGACCCAGCCCCAGCCGATCATTGCGCCAAATGCGATAACAAGTATATCCCAGGCGCCCATTACTTTGTCAAACTTTGATTTCTGCTCCATAAACGTGTCTCCTTGTCTTCTCTTTTATTGCAATTCTAGCGGATATTCGCAATCCGCTTCGCTATTTGCTCATTTCTTCTCGCTTTGATAAACAGCAGACCCTCGAAACGAATTGAATCAGGCAGGCTCTGTATTTAAATCAGAAATAGCAATAACCATTTTATTCTTCAATCGCTTCTTTTAACGCTGCTTCAAAAATCTCAAGGCCTTTCTCCATCTGCTCATCTGTCATAGTCAGCGGTGCAAGGAAACGTACCACATTGCTTGCTGTTCCGCAGCTCTCCAGAAGAAGACCTTTCTGGATCGCATTCTGAATCAGCTTACCTGTAATTTCTGTAGCAGGCTCTTTAGTCTCTCTGTCTTTGACAAGTTCCACACCGATCATTGCGCCAAGTCCTCTGACATCACCGATTACTGTATATTTTTCCTGCAGTTCTTTATAACGTTTGGTAACAACTTCACCAATATGTCTTGCTTTTCCTGCATAATCATCACGTTTCATAATATCCATAACTGCCAGCGCTGAAGCACACGCAACCGGGTTACCGCAGAAAGTACCGCCGATAGTTCCTGCCGGTGCTGCATCCATGATCTCTGCTCTTGCTGTGATCGCCGAAATTGGAAGTCCTGCACCGAGAGATTTCGCTGTTGTGATGATATCCGGTGCTGCACCAGCTTCTGCCCAGTACTCAGATGCATAATATTTGCCGGTTCTGCAGTTACCACACTGAACCTCATCAGCAATCATCAGTATACCATTCTCATCACAGATTTTACGAACAGCTTTGACCCACTCGATCGGTGCCGGAATAAATCCACCTTCGCCCTGGAACGGTTCAACGATCATGCAGGCGATTTCACTTGCAGGTGCACCTTCATCAAAGATTCTGTTCAGTTCATCTACATAGTACTGAATTGCTTCTGCTTCTGTATATCCCTTCGGTGCTCTGTATACATATGGATACGGCGCACGATAAATACCTGCCGGGAAAGGTCCCATGCCAACTGCATATACTTTTTTTGCTGTCAATGCCATTGTCAGGTTTGTTCTTCCATGAAATGCTCCTATAAAGCAGATCACTCCACTTCTCTTTGTAAATGCTTTCGCAATTTTGATGGCGTTCTCATCACACTCTGCACCGGAGTTTGCGAAATAAGTCTTCTTTACATCCCCTTTGCATGGCATAAGTTCATTTAATCTCTCTGCAAGTGTTACATATCCATCATGTACATACACATTGAAAATGGTATGGAAATATTTCTCTGTCTGTTTTTTTACCGCTTCAATTACTTCAGGATGAGAATATCCGATGTTCAGAACACCAACACCTCCGACCCAGTCAAGGAATTTATTTCCGTCAAGATCCTCAAACATCGCACCTGCGCCCTGTTTGATACAGATCGGATAAGCTTTTCCACAAAGTGCTTTTGGGATTGCTGCATCTCTTCTGTCAAGAAGTTCTTTTGATTTCGGTCCTGGTACCTGTGCTGTTACGATCTCCGGTAATGCTTTTGATAATTCTGCTGTTGTCATAAGATTATCCTCCTTTATCTCTTAGCCTCATCCAACAAAAAAAGGCGCCAGATAAGTAACTATCTGACACCTTTGTCGTTTCTGATTGGTTGAATTAATTTTTAATTTAGCTAGATTATAACACCTTTCCGGATGAAATCAATGTGCGTAACAGACTATCTTTTTTGTGCACGGTGCACAATCAGTTATCTGTTGCGATACTTGGTAATTAAAAACGCCAGCTTCAGTGCCAGGCATTTATTCAGGTCTTCAAAATCACAGTTCAGCAGCTCACCAATTTTCTTCAGCCTGTAATTCAGTGTATTTCTATGAATAAACATAGCTTCTGCTGTTCTCTTTGCATTGCAGTTGTATTCCAGATAATTTTCCAGAGTTTCGCTGAAATTTCCTGTATTTATCTCATCATACCTGAGCAGTTTACCAATTTGTTCTTCTACATATTCATCCAGTACTCTGGTATCGTCCACATGGGAAATCAGAGTATAAACTCCCTGATCTTTATAAAAGAAAATCCGTCCCTGCATATTTGTAACAGACGCTGCCCTGATTGCCGCCGAAGCCTCATTTCTGCTGTGCTTCACCTCATCCAGATACGCCGTACTGTTTCCAACTCCAACACACAGATGTGCTCCCTGCTCTCGCTGTACACGTTCAATGATCCGTGTAAGAATATCCCGTATCTGTCCTTCATCAAGCTGTGATACAGGAATAAGTACCAGAATAGAGCCGGCCTGCGGCAAAACCAGAATATCTTCTTTCGTATAAAAAGAAAACTCTGTATTGATCATTCTTTTTATGTTCTGCCCAAGAGTCAGCGAATCATCGTTCTCCCATCCGCTCTTCGCATTCTCAAATGCTACCTCTGCTACACAGAAACTCCCTTCAAGATTGATATTCAAATATCTCGCCTGGGCCATCACACGGTCTCGGCTCAGATGCTCCGCATCCAGAATTGAGGAAAACAGCTGTTCCGCCGCATTACGTTCATTTTCCTCTAAAACAAGCCTCCTGCACATAATCTGCGAAAAATCTATCAGCGGATATTTCTCCGGAAGTTCAAACAACGGAAGACTTTTTTCTTCGCAATATTCTGTCAATTTATCTGAAATCTGTCCTTCATTGATCCCCAGCGCAGCAATCCCATGTTCATACATCTGTCCGATCATTGCCATTAGCTTTTCACTGTCATCTGTCACACTCCTGTTTGTCAGTATTACAAACTCTCCTCCGTGAATATAATTCTCCATCTTATACTCACTCTTAATACATTGCAGACAGTCTGCAAAGTAAATCCAGCGAACCAGATGCTCCAGTCCTCTTTCACCTGCTTTTAATTTCAGAACATTTTCCAGTTCCGGTATCCGCATCATATCCTTACAGTTCATTGTTTCTCCTGTAATCCTTTACATTATTATCTTCTGCATAACAGAGACATATATTGTCGATATTCCCCTGTGTTTCAGACTTTATTATCATAACGCAAAACCGTGGCTTTGTATATAGCCACGGTTTATACATTTCTTATTTTACTTTTACAGTTTTAATGTTGGACCACTTGCTGAATACTTTGGAGTTGTCCTGTGAAGTACGGTTCCATGCATGTAAGCCGGCATAATAAGTTCCTTTTTTTACATTCTTAAATGTTACTGTAACTTTATTGCCGTTTATTTTTTTCACATATTTTCCATATGCAAGAGGACGCTTCTCATTGTCAACTTTTCCATATTTTGTTCCAAGTACAATATCATATCCTTTTGCATATTTGGCTGCTGTATATGTTATGGTCACATTTCTTCCTTTTACAGTAACCTTCTCTATTTTCGGTGTCTTTGGTGTAACAGCTGTAACCTTAACTTTCTTTACATCTGACCACTTTCCAAAGATTTTCTTTCCGTCAGAACCTTTTGTCCATGAATGGCATGCTACATACCAGGTACCTTTTTCAACATACTTAAATGTTGCTTCTAATGAAGTCTGATTTTTAATTACATTTGTATAGTTCTTTGTGGAAAGCATATTTGCAGAAGTGCCGATCACATAATCATATCCCTGCGCACCCTTGCATTCTTCTGACAGAACAACCTTTACACTGTTGCCCTTCGCATATGCCTTCTCTATCACTGTTTTTTCTTCCGGAAGCTTGTCAATTGTTTTTGTCAGTTCAACTGTACCCAGCTCTTTATCTCCGTCTTTGATCGTAACAGTAATTTCGATACTTCCGTCTTTTCCGGCAGCTGCATTCTCTTTCTTCATTACAACATCAACAGTAAGATTGTTCATGTCTTCGCAGCTCTGTTTTTTCTCTTCCAGCGCACTTTCTATTGCATTTTTCACATCATCTTCAGATGTATCATTAGAAACGTCAAGCTTATTTACTGCATCTGTAATCGCAGCTTCTGCCTGAGCTTTTTTCTGCTCTTCTGTCATCTCAGGGATCTTGCAATTGGAAGTATCCGGTTTTGATGTAATATCACTCCAGTATGTATCCGGAGCAGAATCAGCCGGATCAGTGATCGCTCTTCCGTCTACAGCATTAATTCTCATAGTCTGAGAAACATCTACACCTGATAAATAAGCTTTTCCAGGAGCAGAATCCTTATCAGGAGAAGTCGGGCTTCCGCCTTCCAGATAAGCACCGGATACTGCAATCTTTCCATTACCGGAAACGCCATTTCCGCCATTGCCCCAGAAACCTCTTCCAGCAACAGCGATCAGTGTTCCCTGTCCGCTTACTACACCGTTATCAAGAATCAGTGCATCTCCGCCATCATAAGACAGCGCATATTGTCCGCCGCCATATACACCAAGTACTGCATTTTTTTCAATATTAAGAGTGCCCCCGCTTACTTTTAAAGCCGGCTGTCCGCTGTATCCGGAACCAATAGCCGGTGCCTCATCTCCGCGGATATAAACCTCTCCTCTGATTGTTGCGTTTCCTTTAACCACTACTACAGGTTCGGAATTGTGTCTGTCATACTTGCCGTTAGCCAGGTAATTTGTATTAGAGTGAATTACAGAGTTTTCCAGTACTGCACCGTCATTCAGGATCAGCTGTCCATTAATGCAGGCTCCTGTCAGAAACTCTTTATTATAATCATCATAGTCTACAGAAACAGTACCGCCATTCATCACTTCGATCTGACCATCAATGGATGAATCGCGAACTGTGAATTTCGCGCCATTTTCTACTACAATCTTCACACTGCTTAATACTTTCATATTAACCATCGTAAGGTTGCATCCTGCCGGAATGATCAGTGTCTGTACAGGAACCAGATCTTTAACTGCATATCCCAGTTCTCCATAGGTACCGCTTGTATGAGAACCATACCATGCTTTTATTTCTGCCGGTACAGTTACTGTCTCATTTTCTCCGCCAAAATACGGAATTGCCCATGGATCCATGTCATACAGATATTTTCCATCGCTGGCCTGTACTGCATTCTCCAGTTTCAGATGATCAATAAGTTTCTCTTCTGTACCATATACTTTAAATTCCAGAGAGTTGCTCTGCGCAGTTCTTCCTGACTCATCTGTAATAGTAACACTTACAGGATAAGTTCCCGGTGTTTTCGGTGTACCGCTGAGTGTCAGTGAACTGTCATATACAGAATATCTGGCTTCCATACCGCTGTTTTCTGTATCAATATTTGCTGTGGTCTTCTGAGCATTTATTCTTACTGTATCACTTAATGGTTTCCAGTCGCTCTCTGTAGGTTCCTGTCCGTCAGGAATATCTGCTGCTTCTACTACTACATTACTGTTTTTATTTACAGAAGCTGATGTGGATGCGCTTGTGATCGCATCGTATCCTTTCTGTCCTGTAATCGCACTTTCAAAAGATCCTGTCAGTCTTACATGGAGTGTCGTAACACCATTAGATGGTCCGTTGATATCACTTGCTCCGGAATCTTTTGGTGCAACTGCAAAATCATTTCCTGATGCTGTTACTCTTAAGAATAAATCCTGATATCCCTCACTCTTAATCGTGATTACATTTCCTACAGATAAACCGGTAGCATCAAACATAATTCTGTTATTTTCTGTATCCAGATAATATGCACCTGCTCCCCAGAGTCCCATTGTAGAGCTGGCATTTCTCCATGCACTTTCATCTACTGCTATTTCTGTAATCTTTCCGATATAGTCTGCATCATCAACAATGATTGCAGAATAATCATAAATACTTTCTTTTACATTAGTACCTGTAACTGCCGGAGGTGTCAGTTTCTGATCATTATCAGAAGTCACTGCTTCAACTGCAAATGCATCTCCTTCGCCTGTTACCTTTAATGTCAGATCCTTATAACCCGTACTTTTTATTGTGAGGATATCATTTTCTTTAAGCATTCCATCTCCGGAAGCATCAAAGAAAATTCTTTTTTCTGCTGTATCCAGATAATATGCCTTAGCATACCAGATAAGGCTTGTTGATGTTTTATTCTCCCATACAGCATCATTAACTTTTATCTCTGTAATTCCCTGTATATAATTTAAATCATCACAGCTTAACGTTAAAAAGCTATCAAAAAAATTAGCTTTATATTTACTTCCTGTGATTGTCGGAGGTGTCTGTTCCTGTCCGGCTTCTGCGGCCGGCTCTGAAGCAAATTCTTCTCCTGACTGAGCAACTTCTGATCCATCACTCCAGACTTCATCATCGCCTGTTGAAACCTCTGGAGCAGAAATCTCTGTGTCTGTAAATTCATCTGCAGCATATACCGGTGTCATTGAAAACATATTTGCAGTAAGTGCTACGGACATTAAAAATGCCAT
The DNA here is from genome assembly GCA_905209435.1 of uncultured Blautia sp. The sequence goes on from CAJLTE010000069.1 coordinate 12,650, forward strand.
CCTTCTCTTCATCTACTTTTTCTCCTCTTTAGTTAGTTTGCGCTAATTAGTTAGAGTTAACCTAAAGAGTAGCATTTATTCTTTTTATTGTCAACAAAATCTTTATTTATGATATTTTTTATCATTTTGTCAGATATTTCTTTCATTTATTTCTAAAAAAAATGTATTTTTGAGTTTTTTTCTCAAAAATACATTTTTCAGTGACCTTATTTACATTTATCTCTCCAGCACGTCCTGCATCGCTTCCGCAGCATCCTCCAGTGCGTCCAAAGCTTCAATCAAAGTATCTACTTTTCTGCTACCTGATTCCTCTTCCTCATACTCATCAATCAACGCGGCAAACTGGTTTTTCAGTTCTTCCATATTTTCATAAATCTCATTTAATTTCTTTTCACGTTCTGTTGCTGATGAAAGTTTTACAATTTTAGACATTTCGCCACCTCCGTTTTTACAGCTTTAATTGTTTGTATTTTCAACTACAGACTTTTTAGCCGAAAAAATTATAGCATTCCTATCTTCCAATGTCTATGTTCCGTAATTTATAAATTTCCCCAAAATGTCCCTATCCCCGAGAATTTTTACAATTTTGCTTTGCAGTCAGCCAATAATTTGTTCAGTAATTGAATTACTTCCTGCAGCTGCTCTTTTTTCAGATCATCATAGTGTACTCCTGCCATTACAGTTACCGGCTGTTTTACGATTTTCTGAATTTCAGCTGCCCACTGCTCAGTTATAATATTTTCTTTATGTCCCGGTAAAGTAATCGTCTGCAAAATACCCTGCTCGTCCGACACTGTTACAGAACCTACATGGGAGCACTGTCCACCAAAAATTCTTACTTCATATCCATAATCCAATTGCTGACAATGTACTGAAATATCACAGTTCATATATTCTGCACAAAGTACAATTGTTTTCCGTCCGAAATCTGCATGCTTTTCCATATTTTTTAATGGTCCCTTTCTTTATTCCATGCTCATTTTTTGCTATTCTTCCATCCACCTGTGAAATTCCAGACCTTCCAGATCAAACTGATCAAGAATTTTTCCTATGATATGTCTGTTACAATCTTCTATTGTTTTCGGATGATTATAATAACTGAGTACCGGCGGGATGATCACTGCACCGAGCTGGCTGGCTTCATACATATTTCTGAGATGGATAGTTCCAAGAGGTGCTTCCCTGGTTACAAGAACCAGCTTGCGGCGTTCTTTTAAAGTTACATCTGCTGCACGCAGAACAAGATTGTCACTGTATCCGCTGACGATTCCCGCAAGTGTTTTCATGCTGCACGGAATCACGATCATCCCCATAGTACGGTAGCTTCCGCTTGCCGGTCCTGCACCGATATTATGATTGTCATGTACCTCATCTGCATGTGCATACAATTGTTCCAATGTATACTCTGTCTCCTGTTCCAATGTCATTTGTGCACCTTTGGTAACGATCAGATGTGATTCTATATCTCTGTACTGCTGCAGTTGCTTCAGTAATTCTATTGTAAGAGGCGCTCCTGATGCCCCACTCATTCCAATTACAAGTCTCTTTTTCATTTTCAATTCCTCTTTTTCTGTCAGACTGACATTCACAATCTGCTTCGCTGCTTATTTATAACCGGATAACAGCTCTGCAGTTGGTTAAATCATCCACATTATACCTTCTCCCTCTCCATCCCGCAATTCTTCTTTCTCTGTCACCTATTCCAGTCAGGAATTATTTATGCTAAAATAAATCCAGTGTTAGTACAGAATTTCGAGACATCATTTCAGCAGTCAATTTCCGAAAAGGAGGTTTCCGGCATGGATATCCAGCAAATTCAATATTTCCTCGAAGTAGTCCGCAGCAGAAATTTTTCTGTTGCCGCTGAAAATTTATATACAACTCAGTCCTCTGTTTCCAAGAATATCAAATCACTGGAAAAAGAATTAAACATCCAGCTCTTTGACCGAAGCAAGCGTCAGATTCAGCTTACCGAAGCAGGTAAACTGATATTAAAAGATGCCCATTCCATTGTTCAGGAATATGATAATCTCATTCATACTATTTCCAGCTATCAGCTACAGAAAGAAGATACCCTGAGCATCGCCGGCATTCCTGTTATGGCACAGTACGATATCACCGGGTTGCTGACAGATTTCCAGACAGCACACCCAAATATCAAACTGCAGATTGAAGAATCTGAAACCACCCACATCTGCTCCCAGCTCAAAAATCATGAATGTGATTTCATTTTTACACGTAAAGAATATCTGGATACTTCCTTTGAAAGTCTTGAATTTTTCAATGACCGTCTGGCTGTAGTCGTACCTCAGGATCATCCTTTAAGCAAAAAGAAACAGATCTCTGTTTCCGAACTTAGAAACGAAAATCTGCTTCTCCTGAGTAAGTCTACTCTGCATTATGATAAAATCACAGAAATCTGCCGCCAGAAAGGGTATGAACCACGAGTTGTTTATACGGGTACTCACATGGATAATATTCTTGATCTGGTGGGTAAAAATCACGGGATCTCTCTCTTGATGCAGCACGCCGTGGAATATCTCCACCCTTCAGGTATTGTAATCATCCCCCTCAAAGAGGAGTTCAGCAGTACTATTACGCTTGCATGCAATAACTACCGCCAGCTCTCCCCTGCCGGAAAACTGTTCTGGGATTATACGGCACAGAAGATTTCTGACAGACAGAAAGTACGCTGACAGATTCCCGGCAAATTTTATTCACAGTTCTTGACAATTTTTCTTCTTATGAAACTAATGGAAGCACATAATTTACCCAAAACCATGACATCGGCATGATCAGCACCATAGCCGGTATCATATCCGCAGTCGGAAAATTTTTCAGCTTCACCATACGAAAACCTGTCGCAAGCATCAGGAAGCCGCCGCAGGCTTTAAAGTCATTAATCATCCCAGGAGTCGTCAGCGGAAAAATAGCTGTTGCTGCAAAAAACAGAATCAGAAAAATAATCACCTGCGGAATTGCGATCATACATACTACCATTCCCAGGCTGCAAGCAAAAATAGCTGCAGTAAATAAATCCAGAATAGATTTAGAGATCAGTACAGAATGATCACCGCTCATTCCTGCCACAATAGAACCATAGATTCCTGTTCCGCTTGCACAAAATAATACAATGATCGTTACAAGTGTATTCATAAACTCATCTTCAGAAAGTTCAGAGTTTGAATTCTTGATAAATTTACTGATCACACGCTGCATGGCACCTGCACCAGCATTGATTTTTTCTCCAAGATGAATCGCAAGTCCGATTCCTGTACCGATTACGATAGAAAAGATAACCGCCGGCATGTTTTCCATAAGACCAATCGTGCTGATTCCCATTCCCATGGAACATACACCGAACACCAGTGTAATTTCCGCCTTAAATCTGGGGCTTAATTTATGTCCCGCAAGAGATCCCAGAATTCCTCCAAGGACTACAGATAATGCATTGATGATTACTCCAATAGGCATAATTTTTTCTCTCCTTTACCTGAGTTCAGGCAGATGCCACATTTCTGACACCTGCCTGAAATTTTTTCTTATCGTTCATGTATCATTTCTGATACCACGAAATCTGTTATAACTATATTCATGTTATTATTCATTTCGTTCTCAATAACATCTGTAATTAATCGTGCTTTTATAACTTGCACAGGGGTTTATTATAACTCATTTTCATCTAAATGGTAATATTCTTTTTTAAAACATGTCCGGAAGCCAGTGCTTGGGATCTACATCCATAAACTTCGCCCTCTGGAAACGCTCTTTCTGGTCAAACGGTACCGTGCAGTCAAAAATCGCCTTGCATGCAACGCCACGTTCACGGATTCCCGGATGGTAAGCCGGATTATTTGATGGATCCAGTGGGTGACACTGTACGCCCGGAATCGTAATCAGATCTACATCTGCCTGAAATCTGGTTGTCATCGCCCACATCACATCATTAATATCAAAAATATCTACATCTTCGTCAACCAGAATCACATGTTTCAGCTCTGCAAATGCAGAAAATGCAAGCAATGCAGCCTGTCGCTGGCGCCCCTCATCTGATGGCATTGTCTTCTTAAACTGCATAATGGTCACATATTTTCCACCGCCAAAAGAAGCATTATATACATTCAGGCATTTACCAGGCAGGGCTTTGTCAACCATTGCCAGAATACTTGCCTCTGTAGGGATTCCAGCCATAGAAACATGTTCTTCACTTGGTCCGATACAAGTCTGCATGATCGGATTCTTTCTTGTAGTAATAGCTTTTACCTTAATGATCGGAAGTTCCGGATTGGCAGGTCCACAATAGCCAGGAAATTCCGGCATTGCTTTTCCTGTATTAGAATTCTGGTCTTCACGGACACGAACATTCGGAAGGATTTCACCTTCGATGACATATTCCGCATTGGCAATGGCGCGTTCATTAATAGTGAGACACTGCACCAGTTCCACAGGTTTGTTGCGGATAGCTCCTGCTGCCTGCAATTCATCATATCCAAGTGGTGTTGTCGGCGGTTCAAAACAGGACGCAATCTCAATAGCCGGATCTACGCCAATACTTACAGAGATCGGAAGTGGTTCTCCTGCTGCTTCTGCCAGTTCACGAAAATATCCGATATGGCGTGCACCTGGCATGAGAAAGATGGAAATCTCGTCTTTAGACTGCAGACACATTCTGTGAATTGTCACGTCAGACTCTCCAGTTTTCGGATTTGATGCATAGCACATTCCAAGAGTAATGTATGGACCTGCATCTTCTGGTGTGTTAGTTGGCGCCGGAAGAAGTTTGCGAATATCAAATCCCTCTTCCGTTGCCAGATGAACAACTTCCTGACACTTTGCCTGCTCATTCGGAATCACTACCGGTTTTACCGGATGTTCTACGCTGTTCTTTAACAGAAATCCTAATTTTTTCGGATCTTCTCCTAATAAATATCCAACTCGTTTTCTGCTGGATAATACGCCGATGGCTACTCTGGCACCCTCATGACCTTTTACATTATTAAAGACCATTGCAGGCCCTTCCTGTGTAGGACGCTCTACAGTTCCGCCTGCACCTACATGCCTGTATACACCTGATAATTCTGCGTTGGGATCTACCTCCACATCTGTCTCTACAAGCTGTCCCGGAATAGACTCCAGCAGTTCAAGAGCAGAACGCAGATCGTTAACTTCCACATTTTTCATGTTACCTGTTCCTCCCTGTATTTTTTATATAAATCAAACAGATAAACGTAAGCGCTTAAATCTTGGGTAGCTTTACTGTCTACGTTTTTGAACTCATAATGATAGTAAATAGATTTTTACTACACTCCGCTTGATAGGAGATAGA
>CAJLTE010000070.1 GCA_905209435.1 uncultured Blautia sp.
GAATAAATCATTGTAAAACTCCTTTCAAGTATAGATTAACTTCATGTTGTTATACCCGTCACTGAATGGAACTGCTGAATGGACCATGCAGTGTAAATCTCTGATGTCTGCTGAATGACTTCAGAGGAGTATGCCTAACAACCTAACGTTATTCTCTCACAAAAGTGGTGATTCGTCCAGTCATAATTTGTAAAATTTTTAACTATCTTTGATTTTTTTGGATGCATAGTTCCTTTCTTTTTGGATGTTTTGATGAATTTTTATAAAATACTGAATTTACTGTTTTCTTCATTGACAGTTAGCTAGTTCTAACGTTATCATTTATTCTGTTTTCGTTATCAAGGATAAAATTTATTCCTGATCATCTGCGGCAATGGAATCTCAAACTATTATCAAAAATCTTTTCCTGTTATTAAATAGCGAAGCATGGCATTTTATGATACAATGTACTGGATTCAAATTTTTGTAGAAAGAAAGGATTTTCAGCATGACAACACAATTACCTGCTTCCTTTCTCCCTGAGAAATTCAGGGTTCTGAGCGGAAGCGTTTTGAAATTAATAGCTATTATTTTAATGCTTATTGATCATACCGGTGTAATGATTTTGTATAATTATCCAGCCACGACTGAGACACTTTTCAGTTTTGGCGGGGTGGATTACAGCTGGTATCGGATTTTCCGTGATATTGGAAGGGCTGCTTTTCCTATTTTCTGTTTTCTTCTCGTTGAAGGATTTCTGCATACTCATAATCGCAGGAAATACGGGTTGAATCTGTTTCTGTTTGCATGTATCTCGGAAATTCCATGGAACTTCATGTTTACCAATACCTGGAGATATGAGAAACAGAATGTATTTTTCACCCTCTTTCTTGGGTACCTGGCATTCTGCGCACTGGAATATTTCTGGGATAATCAGAAAATGCAGCTTATCTGCGTGCTCGCATTACTGACTGTTTCGGTATTCCTGAAGGCAGACTATGGTTGGCGTGGATTTGTGTTCATGCTGATCATATACTTGTTCCGCAACGAAAAAACTGCCCAGGCGATCATAGGAAGCTGCTGGCTTTATTATGAATGGAAAGCATGTTTCGCATTTTTATCCATTAATATGTACAATGGTGAACGTGGCTTCATAAAAGGAAAATTTATGAAATATATTTTTTACTGGTTTTATCCGGTACATATCACGATTCTGGTCATTCTCCGACAGCTTTTGTTTCTTTCCTGAAAACGGACATCACCTGCAACTCCGTTATGTCACCTTCCGTTTTAAGATATCATTAAACAGGAGCTGTCAATTGACAGCTCCTGTTTTAACCTTCTGAAAAAAGATATAGTCCCCTATTTTACTATTACTATTATAACTAATTTCTGTTTCCCTGATTTAACTGTAACTCTCACCTTTCCTGATTTCAGACCTTTTACCACACCTCTGGTACTTACAGATACTTTCTTTTTATCAGAACTCATGTATGTGATCTTTTCTCCTGCTGTAAATGGTGCAAGAACCGGTTTTAAAATTGTTGTTTTTCCCTTTTTCAGGGTAATGGTCTTAGGCAGACCGGATATTCTTGTCGTTTTTACTGTACTGCTCTGGACTTTGACTATGATTTTTTTGCTCAGTCCGCTTTTCAGTTTTACAGTTACAGTTGTTGTTCCTGTTTTATTCTGGGCAGTCAGTTTACCACTGCCGGAAACCTTTACTATCTTTGTATTGGCAGATTTCCAGGATGTTACTTTATCTCCCTTTGCCACAGTAACCTTCAGTCCTGAAGTCTGCTGTCTGGTTTTCAGTGTAATGGATGATACGTTTACCTTTAACACTGGTTTCAGTTTTACAATTGAAACCTTTTTCTCATATCCACATACAGAGCAGGTTTTCACTTTTTCCCCTGTCTTGAAGACTGTTGGCTGTCTGATTGTCTTATATTGGCCATAAGAATGCTGATGTACTTCTCCTGTATCCTGAATTGTCACTCTGATATCTTTGCGCAAAGAAGTTCCCGGAATCTTCACGATCACAGTTGCCTCTCCCTGCATGATTCCCTTTACAGCGATCTTCCAGGTTCCTGTTCCCGTTTTCTGCACCCTGACAATCTGCAGAAATTCTTCAAAGGAAGACTGTATTTCCGGTGTCAGGTTATCCGTTTCACTTCCTGCTTCTCTATTCAGTTTCAAATCAAATTGTGCGATTCCACCGCATGCTGTCTGAATATTTTCCGGTACAGATAATGTTATATCTCCTGTATTTCGAACCTGATATTTCACAGGTTTCACAGCAATCTGGCTGTAACTTACTACAGTTCCCGGAATATTGATGCTGCAGGTTTCTCCTGTTTTCAATGTTTTATCTTTAAACCGGAAAGTATAAGTATCTGCATATACAGTTCCGTCCAGGCTGGTCTGTGAGGTATCATATTCCAGAGTATAAGATATATTTCTGCCCTGTACATCTTTCAGTGCAACAGCATTTACTGTATCCGGTGTCATATATTTCGTAAATCTGATCGTAACATGATCTTTCTTTGTTTCAGTCCAGAAAACTTCCGGTTTCTGTATTGATCTCATGCTGATATGAACTTCTGTCTGGGGCGGCGGTACTTCCATCCAGTCGCTGTATGCCGTCTCATACCCTTCCTTTTCATATTTAACCTGCCAGGTTCCTTCCGGCACATCCCAGGAATAGGTTCCATCCATATCCGTCATGACAGGATTATTCTGGTCATATTCCTTCGCATTCCACAGGACGGTTTTTCCATTCTTATCTTTATAGTAGACTGTGGCTGTTACATCGCTCAGACGGTTATCTGTTACTGCTTCATATACATATCCGCTTGGATCAATGATCCACGACAAAGGAGTGGTGATAAAAGTTTCAATCAGGCTGTCTCTTGCACCTGCCCAGCCCTTTTCTTCCAGAAGGTCTGCAACATACCCCAGTGATTTGGACAATGCCCAGCATGCAGCCCATGCTCCAACATTACCAGTTGACATTTCAGCACCTGCAGCCACATCAAAAAATGCTCCAAAATATCGCATCAGAAGGATTGTAGTTGCTAAATCTTTTGCATCCTGAACCGCCTGTTTTTGAGCTTCCGACATCCCCGGGCGAATCTGCATATCCAATTCCCACATTTTGCCCATATATTTATAAGTTGCTTTGCCCGCATCGTAAGCAAAATCAATAATCGAAGATGCAGATTCTGTAGGTGTCATATCCCCAAACTCAGAAAACAGATAATAGGTCAAATCATCTTCTGCTACAGTTTTGATAGAGGACTTGAATACCCAGGTCTTGAAAGTATCTGTCATATCATCATACTGGACAGTGATATAATCAGCATAATTATCCTCTGTATGCAAGATATAATATTCAGCACCATTGACAACATATTCTTTAGAGAGATTTTTCAGAAGATCCGTTATATCAAATCCCCCCGAAGCACCTGCCGCAAAGTTTTCTTCGTCCCTGTCGGCAGAGAATTCGTCAGTCTCCAAACTTCTACCCTGGTTCTGGACATATCCATTCTTCACCAGATATTCATACAACTCCTGGGCAGAAAAATCATTATATTCATAAATAATCTGATTTCCGTCCTTCAACGTTGCCACGCAGCTTAATGAATTTTCGTCGGAATCCAGAACCTCCAGCTTTTCATCTGAAAAATCATGCTGCCTTTTATAATCATTTATAATCTTATGTCCGGCATCTTCATCTTTCATATTTTGGATCTCATCATATGTCAGATTATATTTTACACCGATGGTTCCCGGTACATAGCTGCTGTTACTGCCGTCAAATTTTCCGCTGGTGACATAACAGCCTTTTGTATTATTCCATTCTGCCTTCAGATATTTAACAGTTCCATTTCTTGTACTTGTCACATACAGATTATTAATTTTTTCCCTGTTACTCATCTTTACGGTAAATGTATATTCGTAATTTGGATTAAAAGTAATAGTATTCTGAAGCTGTGTCTTATCTGTCAGGTCAAACACTCTGTTATAATAATTCATACTGGAATCATGTCCCCAGTAATAAAGCTTCAATTCTTCCAGAATAGGACTTTTTTCAGAATACACAACATTCGCTGTTTGTTCAATAGTTCCGCTTTCCGTTTCTGCAGTTACTTTAATCTTATAGGAAGTATCATCCTTTGGATTGCTTACTTTCAGGATTTTGCTGTATTTACCTGCTTTCGAGCTGAATACAGTGCCACAGGATTCTCCATCAATATAGAAATTCAGCTTACTGCTTCCCGGCGCGGTTCCAAATACTTCAAATTCTGCTTTATTAATTTCAGATGGCGCTTCCAGAGTCATTACTGGCAGATCAGAATCAATACAGTCAATAAAATCCGTGCCCTTCTGATCCTCATAAGTATAAGAAAGTTTCGCCAGAGTAAACAGATTTCTGGACTTACTTGGATTTAATGAAAATCTTACTGTCTGTGATACATCTTTTACAGGAACAGACAGAATACTGTTTCCGAAAGTATAATCTGTACACCTCTTTCCGCCAACCATAATGGTCTGTTCCAGAAGAGTCATATCAGAAGGTATTACAAACTGCAACTGCATTCCCGATACTTTCTCTTTCACACCTTCCTTCAGTTCATACACTGCGATCAGATCTATATAACCGCTGCTTCCCGCAGCATTCGTAGTGTAGTAGGATTTCTCTGTATTCAGCACCTTTCCATCTTTATTTTCTGCATCTGTAATATATACAGGAATGTCATGTTTTATTGCATATTCTGCTGCATAGGCTGTACTTTTACAATAGATCACCACATTACTGCATCCATCAAATACATCGTCTTCAATTTCAACTGTACTTTCCGGAATATCAATCCTGTTCAAAGAAGTGTCATTGTCAAAAGCCTGATTCTTCAGTTCCGTCAAACCGTTTCCCAGAACAGACACATATACCAGATTCCTGCACTGTCTGAATGCACGGTAGCCGATCTGTCTAACTGTTTCCGGTATCTTCACAGTTATCAGTCCATCACAGTCCGCAAAGGAATATTCTCCGATCTGGGTCAGACCGCTGTTTAATTCAATTTCAGGGAGACCTTTACATCCCTCAAATGCTGCAGTTCCAATAGTCTTTAATGTAGCCGGCAAAATCACATATCTTAAGTATGACGCATTCTGGAAAGTTCTGTCCGGAATCTTCGTTACCCCTTCCGGAATCACAATCTTTTTCAATTTTCTGTTATTGCTCCAAATATCGCTACCTGCCATTTTAAGATTCATAGGATAACTGCATGAGGTCAGCTCTGTACAGTCTGCGAACGCACGATAACCGATATTTTCCACACTGTCCGGAAGAATCATCTCCTTCAGACCTGTACACCCTGCAAATGCATACTCTCCCACAGAAGCCACCTGATCCGGGATATTAATCTGTGTAATTCCACTGCAGCCTTCAAATGCTGCATTTCCAATAGTTTTCAGACTGTCCGGAAGTTTTATATTCTGAAGACAGGACGCACTGTGAAATACATGAGGTGCCAGAGTTTCCACTCCTTCTGGAACAATTATTTCTGTCAGATTTTTATCTCCCTGAAATGCATTATCAGCTCCGGAAGTCAGGGATTTCGGATAATTAATCTTTTCCAGCGCATCACATCCAGCAAATGCCCTGTATCCATAACTTTCCAGTCCATCCGGAAGTATCAGTTCTTTTATACCGGTACATCCATAGAAGGCATATTCTCCGACAGATGTTACATGCTCCGAAATCTGTATCTGGCTAATTCCGCTGCAGCCCTCAAACGCGGCATTTCCGATTGCCTGCAGGCTGTCCGGAAGTGCAACTTTCTGCAGATAAGATGCACTGTGAAATGCATGAGGCGCCAGGGTTTCTACTCCTTCCGGAACAGTTATTTCTGTCAGATTTCTATCTTCTTCAAATGCATTATCGGCTCCATTATTCAAAGATAACGGATAATTGATCTTCTTCAGATTCACACATTTTGCAAATGCACGATAATTATAATAATTCAGGCTGTCAGGCAGATGCAGTTCTGTCAGACCGATACACTCATAGAAAGCATATTCTCCGATTCCTTTCATCTGAATCGGTAATTGTATTTCTTTCATAGACGTACATCCTCTGAATGCTTCATTCCCGATATACTCTGTATCTGCACCCATCCTTACAGTAGTAAGAACTGTACAGTTTTTAAAAGCTGCTGCACCTATTGTAGTCAGTTCTGACGGCAGAATGATCTCCTTCAGTTCCCGATTGTTCGCAAACACAGAATTTCCAAGTTCTTTTACTGCATATCCTTCTATCTGTGCAGGGATTACTACTTTATTTCCGGTTCCTTTAAATTTCGTAATCCGAATATCGTTTCCGTTTATCTTGCTGTACTCAAAATCTTCCTGTGGATTTTCCTGTCCTTTTTCACAGATTTTGGTTCCTGTAATATCAACGGCAGCCCCATCCGCAGTACTGTCTATATAGGAAAACTGGAACTGATACTCCTCATGCCAGAAATAAATTCTGTAGTTTCTGTCTTTTACAGCTCTGTTATAGCTCCATCTTCCATCACTGTCTGTATATGTCTGAGTTTCTGTTTTTCTCCCATCTTTATCATATATGGAAACAAAAACCTTTTCGATTCCTTTTCCTGTCTGATCTGTTACTTTTCCCCAGATCATAGCATCCTCAGAATCCAGTCTCTGTGCCATAAAACTGAAACCGTTTTTCTCTGCCCACTGCTGAGCATAAGTATCTGCTTCTCCGTAAATAGTCAGCTTATTTTTATCACAGTTTCTGAATCCTTCTGAAATTTCTTCTACATTTCTGCCAATCCATATCTTCGCCAGACTGGTACAGTTCTCAAATGCGCGATATTTAACAGAAGTGACCGAATCTGGCAGAACAATCCTTTCCAGTGCACTGCAGCCTGTAAATGCAAATTGCCCTATAGTGGTCAACGTAGAAGGGAGACTAATATCTGTAAGATAAGCGGCACTGTCAAATATATGATCTGGAAGAACTACTACTCCTTCTGGAACTTCCATACTTTTGAGACTGGTACAGTTTTCAAAGCACCTGGATCCTGACTGAGTCAGCCCTGCCGGATAATGAACTTTTCTGAGTGCTGTACAATTGGAAAATGTCCGGTAACCCATAGATGTCACACTGTCAGGTAACTGCACTTCTTTTAAAGTGCAGCAGCCATAAAACGCATATTCTTCCAGAGAAACCACACCATCAGGAATAAGAATTTCCCGCAGATCACTGCAGTTCTGGAATGCTGCATTTTTTATCTGTTTCACACTGTCAGGCAACTGCACATTCTGCAGACAGGATGCCCCGTTAAACGCGTGAGGTGCAATTGTTTCTACACCGTCCGGTATTATGATTTCTGACAGCTTTCTATCATTCTGGAACGCATTGACCGCTCCCTCTTCCAGTTTCAGCGGATAATTAATACTTTCCAGAAGTTCACAATCAGAAAATGCGCGATAACCATAACGTCTTAATCCATCCGGCAGTATCAGGTTTTTCACATTTTTACAGCCCTGAAATGCATATTCTCCAATCTCCGTCACACTGTCAGGAATATCTATTTCTGTCAGCCCACTGCAGCCCTGAAGTGCAGCATTTCCTATCTTTTTCAGTCCAGCTGGAAGAACAATCTTTTTCAGATATGATGCATCCTGGAAGGCTCCGGATGCCAATGTCTTCACGCTTTCCGGCACTGTGATTTCTGCCAGTTTTACATCATTCTGAAACGCTCCAGATGCCCCACTGACAAGAGAAATAGGGTAATTAATTTTTTTCAGATTACTACAGTTTGCAAATGCCCTATACTCATAACTGGTCACACGGTCAGGTAACTGAATTACTGTCAGACCTGTGCATCCATAAAATGCATATTCTCCAATTCTGTTTAACTGTATCGGAAGGTCTATTCTTTCCAGCGAAGTACATTCCTGGAAAGATGCATTTCCAAGTTCTTTCAGCGCTGCATTGAGTCTTACAGTGGCAAGCATTTTGCAATTTCTAAACACTGCTGTTCCTAATTTTTCTATACTAGAAGGCAGCACGATTTCTTTCAGGCTTTGGTTATTTTCAAAAACAGAATTTCCAAGTTCCTTAACAGTATAGCCATCAATCTCCGCCGGAATCACTACTTTATTTCCGTTTCCCTTATATGCTGTGATCCGTATATCATTCCCATCAATCACATCATATGTAAAGTTTTCAGCTCCATCTGCTTCTTCATTTTCATAGATTCTGGTTCCTGTCATATCTACAGTCTGTGATGAATTTTCCACTGTACATTCCACATAGTAATTCTCAAATCTGTATAATTCATGTTGAAAATAGATCCTGTAACTTTTTTCTGGAACTGCTTTCACATATTTCCATCTGCCGTCCGCGTCTGTATAAACTTTTCCTTCTGTTCTCTGTCCCGCCTTATCATAAATCATCACAAGAACATTATCGATACCCCGACCTTCTTCATCTTTTACGCAGCCCTGAAGTTCTGCATCATCCTGGTCTATGGCGCCTGCCATAAAAGAAAATCCATTGTTCTTTGCCCATTCTTCTACATAAGAAGATTTTTCTCCATAGATCACCAGACTGTTTTTATCACAATTGTAAAAACTTTCATTAATACTGACTGTCTTTGATCCGATCCATATTTTCTTCAGATTCTCACAGTTCCGAAATGCCCGGTATCCAACACTGATCACGGATGAAGGCAGTGTAATGCGATCCAGAGAACGGCAGCCCCCAAATGCAAAACTTCCAATTGTCTGTAATGTAGAAGGCAGCATAATTTCTTCCAGATATCCCGCATTTTCAAACATTCGGTCAGGAACAGATATTACACCTTCGGGGATTTCCACACGCACCAGACTGTTGCAATTGGCGAAAATTTCAGAACCGGCATTGACAATTCCTACAGGATAGCTGATTTTTTCAAGAGCTGTACATCCCCAAAATGCCCGATATCCAATAGTAGTCAGCATCTGCGGAAATGCGGCTTCTTTCAAAGCACTGCAGCCGGAAAATGCGTACTCTCCAATCTCTGTAGTACTGTCCGGAATACTGATTTCTCGCAGATTTCTACAGTTTTGAAGTGCTTCATTACCAATCTTTACCAATCCCGCCGGAAGTGTAATCTTCCTCAGATATCCTGCATTCTGAAATGCTCCCGGTGCTAATGTTTCTACACCCTCAGGCACTGAGATCTCTGTGAGTTTTATATCAGCCTGAAACGCATTATCTGCTCCACTGGTAAGCGATACCGGATAATTAATTTTCTCCAGATTGCTACAATTCGCAAAGGCTCGATACCCATAACTGTTCAGTCCGTCAGGAAGTTCCAGTTCTCTTATGCCGGTACATCCGTAAAATGCATATTCTCCAATCTCTGTAACACTGTCCGGAATGCTGATTTCCTTCAGTCCAGTGCATCCTTGAAGCGCAGCATTTCCAATCTTTATAAGCCCCGCCGGAAGGATGAGTTTTTTCAGACAGGACGCATTCTGGAAAGCTCCTGATGCCAGCATACTTACTCCTTCAGGTACTGTAATCTTTGTCAGTTTCGTATCATTCTGGAACGCATTGTCTGCTCCACTGACAAGAGATACCGGATAATTAATCTTCTCCAGATTGCTGCAGTTCGCAAATGTTCGGTACCCATAGCTTTTCAAACTGTCAGGCAGCTGCAGTTCTGTCAGGCCAGTACATCCATAAAACACATATTCTCCTAAGCTTTTTAAACTATTTCCAAATGTCACAGTTGTCATAGAAGTGCATTCCATGAATGCGGCATTTCCTACAGCAGTTACCCGATTCGGAATATTTATTGACTCAATAGAAGAATTACGGAATGCATCGTTTCCAATTACGGTGACTGTATCCGGAATCTGAACCTTTTTTACAGAAGAATCTGCAAATGCCCGGTCTGAAATTTTCTGAACTATAAAACCATCTATTTCAGAGGGAATTACTACTTCAGTTTCTTCTCCTGTATAAGATGTGATCCCAATATAACTTCCATTCAATTCTTCATATGTAAAATCTCCTGCTGATACCGCTGCTTTCTGTACAGTATCCTCCACATTGTCATCCTCAGTACTGTCATTCTTCGTACCATCCTCCCACTCCGTTTCTTCTCCTGCTGAAAACGCATCTTCCTGAGATGAATCTTCTGACACACTCCCACTGTCAAAAGATTCCACTTCTTCACTTTCCTCACCAGATGAAAATATTTCACCATATTCTGTTGCATAAGCTGCTGTACTCTGCAGACTCATGATCGTAGCAAGCATAACTGCCGTGACCTTTTTTGCCAGTTTCTTCTTCCTCATACTTTTTCTTTTTCCTTTCTGGGCATTTCCAACTCTGGTTACTTTCATAAACAAATTATATAAACAATATTTATTTTCTATTTAACAGTTACTTTGACAGTTCTTACTTTACTTCCAGACTGTACTCTGATGCTGGTTGTTCCCTTTGCTTTTCCGTAAATTACACCTTTGCTGTTAACAGTAGCCACCTTTGTGTTCAGAGATTTATAGGTTACCTTTTCACCGGAATTGTCAGGTTTCACAGCAACCTTAAGGCTCACTTTTTTCCCCTTCTTCAAAACTATCGAAGTTGGTTTAACTGTTAATGAAGTGGTTTTTATTATTTTTTTCTTTATCTGAACTTTTACAGATAACCGTTTTCCACTGGCAAGAATTGCGGTGACTGTTGTATTTCCATTTTTTATCCCCTTGATCAGACCTTTGCTTGTGACCGTTGCAATTTTTTTATTTCCGGATACCCATACTCTGACATAGTCTCCTGTCGCCATTCCTGTGACTTTGACTGTCTTACTCTGTTTCTCATATAGAGTAACTGTGGTTGCGGATAATTTACCGGTTGCTTTTAATTTCGCTATTGTCGCAGTCTGCCCGGTCTTATTACATACCGTACATTTCTGCACTTTTAAACCGGTCTTTAAAGCCGTTGGTTTTCTGGATACCTTCCAGGTGTAACTGTGGTCTGTTAACGGAATTACTTCCTCTTTTGTCTCAGTACAGCCTGTACAGATATAATATATCTTACCTTTTGTTGTACAGGTTGCTTTCTCTGTCCTTTTTACCTCCCACTTATGTTTGTGAACTTCTTTTACACTGACTATGCGTGCTACAGAAGAAAATGATCTCTCTGTGGCATTTTTTACAAGTGATATTGTTTTTGAATAACTGTCTGCTTGCATAGTTGCTGTCTTTCCATCAGAATGCAGCGTACCGGATGCACCTTTTGTTACTTTATAGGTTCCTTCCGGCAGCCCTGTCACTGTAAGAACTCCGTCCTCGTAAACAGCACTTATCTCTCCTGCAATAGTCGGACGTGTAGGGATCAGCAGTTTTTTGATATTTCCTGCAAGTTCTGACTCTTCTGTGTGTTCTCTTACCCACAGATGGGCGCTGGCTTCTTTCGGAATCAGCTTTATATAGTCACCGTTTCCTCTTTTCCAGGCAATTCCGTCAAAACTGTACTCCAGATTCTGACCTATTTTTTCGTTAGTACTTTCAGTCTCATAATTAATGGATACCTGTGGCGCTTCTTTTGCCTGTACAACACTGTAGGATTCTCCAAACAGAATATCACGATATGAATACATCACTTCTTCCAAATGAGCATAATACTCTCCCAGTGATGCGTATGTCGTACCCTTTTCTCTGTTAATCAGATCCAGAACTTCGCTTTCTTTCCCTTCCTTCTTTACAATATCAATATATGCCCTTTCTCCTTCCAGACGCATTTTGATAAGATATTTCAGTGCTTTCATAAACTGGTCCGGATCACCATCGGCAGCTCCGTTTTTGACAAGGCAGTCTTTCAGAGAATAGGTTAGCGAAGCCGCAATTCTCAGTTTCTGAAGACTGTCTACTTTATCATCCCACTCAAACAGATCATCTCCAATGTTGAATGCTGTTTTCATTATTGAAATCGTAGGTACAATATTTCCGCCTCCAAAATAAGTCTGATCTATCAGCCCCAGCGTTTTGTCTATAACTGCCTTACCTTCTGATTTTGCGAATATCTCCGCAAAATCTTTGGCAAATTTCTGCGATCTGGACGCATAGCCTTTTCTGATGGATTCTTTAATTTCACTTAACTCGGCATAACATGCCTCATTTATATAATCTGCAGTCATCAGGCAATCTATGCAGGCCTCTGCTTCCTCCTGATTTGCACAGATTGTTACCATATCATTGATAAATTCTGCGGATGAATTCCAGGCGTCTATTCCCTGTGAAACAGGGCCCAAAATATCGCCCGCTACTTCTTTGCAGGATGTTTTTACCGCTTCTCCCAGAATTTCTGTTGCCAGATTGTCTTCGATCATATTTTGTACCAGATAGATTGTACCTGCACTGACAGACGATTTCATCAGAGTAAGCATTCTGGCCTGGAATGTGTCATTACCGCCTTCCTGAAGCGCAGTTGCCAACGCTTTCACAGTGGTTGCATTTGACGCAAAACCTGACAGTTCTTCTGCCGCACTTGGATCCTCTTCTTTTATAGTTCCACTCATCGTGCTTATCATATTTTTTGTTATGTCCAGATATTTCTTTTCAATTTTTTTGTTTACTCCTTTTTGGAAAGATTCATCTGACAGCATTCTGGCTACATATTTTCTGGTAATTTCCTTCATGTCATTATTGTTTAAAAGGCTAAAATCCAGATTCAGCACACAGTCCGTAGAACGATATGTTGCCTCTCCAAATTGCTTCAGTTTGTCACCATCGTCTTTTAAAGCCTGTATATAGTAATAGAAATTTTCGTTATTACTGTCCTTTATAAACTGGTACAGCTCCTGTTTATCCTTATTCAACCGCAAAATATCTTCTCTCTTTTGTTCGGAATCGGAACTGTCATAGAGATCTGCTTCCATTTTCTCCAGAATAACTTCCATATCCATCTGCTCCTGGCATACCTTAACCATCCAGCCCAGGTATGCTGTGGCATCATAATATATGGAACTGTAGCAGACATAATATTTTGTAAAGGTCTGGCCTGCTTTCAGTGTGGTAACTTCTGTATCCGGAGATGTGTAGCTGATCCTGCCATTTCCGGACAGAGATGTTTTTAAAATCTTCACCTCTCTTTCTGTATTCAGAAAATCGTCTTTTTTCCCATCCTGTACATCCCCGACATTCTGATAGCTTCTCAGTATATTGTCAATCACATCAAAGCCCGTAATATGAATGTCCATAGGACTGTTGTTTTCCATGGAAACATTAAAGTATAATGCATTTCCTTTGATCGTGGCGTTGGATTTAAAGCGTATCTTTACATTTTCCGGTCCATACACATGGAGTGGTTCTTCCGTTTCAAATGATGCGGAGATATTTTCGTTAAAAGGAAGCAGCGTACCTCTGTACTCCGCACTGAGATTATAATCGCCCTTTTTATCTCCTCTCAGTACCCATGTGACATTTTTTTGTTCCTGTCCTTTCAGGGTTCTGAAGCTTCCATTATCGCAGCTCATTAATGTCAGACCATCAGGAACATTTAATTCTACACGGTTATCTGCCAGCGTAAATTCTCCATCTGCCTGATTCAGGATATAAAGCCGCACTTCAAAAAATTCTTTCAGAATCGATGCACACACCGGAACATCAATGATAGCTACAATGTGCGATTTGGAATGGGAACCCGAAGTATCCTCATTGGAATACGGAACGGAAATAAGCCGTAATTCTCTTTGTTCTCCGGTTTTGCTCCATACCCGTTTCTTCACACCTTTTACGATTTCATTTCCATTCATGTACCCAGTCATATAAACGGGCTCATCCCAGTATGACATCTTCACAGTAAATTTTGACACATACTGGTTCGCCGGATCTTTTGTATCAATTCCTGCAGCTTTAATCTCTTCCAGAGTCATACGGTTGATCTCAAATTTTCCGGTAACCAGCGGCTGCGCGGTCATGGTGATTTCAAATACTGTTGTTTCACCCGCACGGATTACCGCACCTTTTTTCACCGGAAGATAACCATCTCCGTAGCTTCCCACATAATAAGTTCCTGCTGTTGCCTGGAATATTGCATATCCGTCCGCATCTGTATATTTTTTATTATCCACAGATTTATCCATGTCGAAGTATACAGCCATTCCGGAAAGCGGATTGCCTGTGCTGTCCTTCAGACGAACTTTCAGCTGTCCGATCAACATCGGGTCATCAACACAGATATTCCTGTTGACGGATGATGTTTTTCCTGAAATATCAGTTACTGTAACTGTTGCTGTATAGTTTCCTTTTTCCGCATAGCGATGTTTCATCACTGCCTGAGTTATTGTTTGGGATATACCATCTCCGAAATCAAACGTATAAGACTGAATCTCCTCGTCCGCAGATGAACCGCTGGCATCAAAAAGATATTCTGTGTCTTTTTCCATATAGCTTTCGCACTCAAGGTCTGCTGTGACTCTGGATTTGTTTGGCAACCATATTTCCTTACTTTCTATGGATGCTTTATTTCCGGCAATATCTTCTGCCTCGATTTTGTATACATAGGTAATACCATTTTCCGCCTGTATATCTTCGTAAGTATAAGTTTCTTCGCCGCTATTTTCTGTTTCATCTACGAATACATAACTGGATCCTGTTTTTCGGTAAACTGTATATTTTCCCTCTTTTTCTCCTTTCCAGGAAACAATAATGCGGTCTTCCTTTGCTGCGACTTTTACATCACTGAGCTGTGGTGGAACCGTATCTACGGTGCAGGTAAATTCTCCCTCACTGGTTTCATTTCCTGCCGTATCAGTGATCATTACAGAAAAATGTATCTGATCTCCATTATTCCATTTTTCAACAGGCAATGTTTTTCCGATCAGCTTGTCTGAGCAGTTCAGTTTATCTTCCTCCAGAAGCAGCTGTTTACCATCAGAATCATTTACTCTGTAATAAACCTTTACATTATCAAGTTTATAATTGTCGCTGACCAGGATCCGGAATATTTTGTTTCCTGTTCCAAGAATATCTCCATCCTGCAGAACACTGCTTTCCAACACAGGAGGTGTTCTGTCGGCGGTGATCTTTGCCCTGACTGCATCTGTTCTGCCGCTTACATTTCCTGCCAGATCCTTTGCTGCCAGCTGATACCAGACTTCTTCATTTTCAGGATCCGGTGAATCCCAATAGTTTAAATATGTATAATCAGAAGCAACTTCTTCATAATTTTCCCCCGTCAAAAGAACGGTATATAAAATAGCCGTTTACATCTCCCTGCGGTGCAGTATCCCATTTCAGCTGAATTTTTCCATTGTCCTCTGTGATCTGAAATCCTGTTGGAATGTCCGGTTCTGTTCTGTCAATAACATATTCAACAGTTCCTGTGGTTTCGTCTATCGTAGTCTCATTTTTTAAAGTATCTTTTCCAAGTGCACGGATGTAAATACTTCCTTCTTCATAATCATCCAGCTGCAGGTTATAATTTGCTGTTTCAATTTTTCCCTTTTTTTCAAAAGTAACAGTGGTAAGATCATTCCATATACTTTCATCTCGGGATATCTGGATACGGATAGAATCTACTCCTGTATCATCTTTCGCCTGAATTTCCAGAGGAATTTCTCTATTATAATATCCGGCTTCCGGTTTGATGGACAGAATCTGCGGCGGAGCTGTATCTTTCTGAGTTGTAACGGTAAGCTCTTCAGACGCTGTTCCGCGATTTCCACACTGATCATATGCCACTACTCTGTAAATATAGTCTGTATCCGTTGTCAGGCCATTCAAGTTGATACCCAGTGTATGGTATACGTCTTTTACTTTTGCAAAAGTTCCGTCTTTCTCTTTTTTCTCCACCCGGAAAAATGCCAGATCTTCGTCTTTAACATCATTCCAGTAAATCGTGGCAGTCGTAATACCGGATTCATACCTTAATCCCTGTACCTGTTCCGGTCCTGTATTGTCCACACGGTAGGTGTACTGAAGGCCTGTACTTACATTGTTTTCAGCGTCATATGCCAGACCCCGTACCAGAATTTTTCCATCTGCGTATTTACCTGTGTCCAGAAGGATTTTTCCTTTTTCCCCGCTGTCTGTACCTGCTGATGTCCAGGTTTCGCCCTCGTCTTCTGATACCTGAAGTTCTGTTTTTATGACACCTACATTATCTTCCGCCTGGATTGTTACCCATACCTTTCCACCTGTTAATGATCCGTCTACAGGGTTCATCTGGATCACACGTGGAGCTTCCCTGTCTTTTTCCGGCATCGCAAAAGCGCTTTCTGATGGTTCACTTTCTTTCCCCATAGAATTCACTGCAGTGACGTAATACTCACTGAGTACGCCTTCTTCTGCCTTTGTATCTGTATAAGTCTGAATGTTTCTGCCGTATATTTTTTTGATCAGGGTAAACTCTGCTGTTCCTTCCTTTCTTCTGTAAATATTATAACGGTTTGTTTCCAGTTCATGTGCCATACTCCAGGACAAAACAACACAGCCTGTATCACCAATGGCTGAGATACTGGAAATTTTTTCCGGACTGGATCTGTCTATGGATACTTCTGAAGCTGCTTTCACACTTTCGCCGTCTGCATCTGTAAGAACAAACTGAATTTCATAGCTTCCTTCATCCAGATCATGCACATCCCATTCTACACGGTAAATGCCGTTTTCTCCGGTTAAAGTCCAGGGATTTGAAAGGTCACTTCCAATTTTTTTCTGCTGTCCGTTCTGAAGAAGATAAAATCTTCCGACTGCGCTTTTCTCTTCCTTTTGCAAGTTTTTGAAATTACTTACAGACGCGTACAGCCAGTCGTTTTCCTCATTAAGTTTGTTACCTTCAAATCCTGTATAAATTTCTTTTATTTCCGGTATTTTTAACGTTACTTCCAGTGACGCTCTGGCCGTTTCCTGTTTCTCTTCCTGAACAGTCTTGTATCCTGCTACTTCGTACAGATAGCTTCCTGTATCCAGATTACTTTCTTCAAAGCTTAACTCTTCCGTTTCTCCTACAAGGTTTCCATCTCTGTAAATATGGTAACCTTCTATGTCTTTGACCAGTGATGGATTCCAGGATATCTTTGCGCTGTGGCTGATGGTATATACACTCTGCAGTCCGGTTACTTTCAACGCCATAGAATCTCCGGAAAAAACTACATTTTCGCCTGTAAGACTGCTCCATTTTTCTTTATACTGCTCCAGTACATCGGAAGGAACATAGATTGTCTCCAGGTTTTTCATTCCATAATAGCCAAAAAATATAGTTTTTGGTGTTCCATTCAGTTCGGGTGGAGTATTTCCAAGAAATGTAAGAGTTTTTACATTTGCACAGAAGCCAAATGCCCAGTCTGCGATTGTTGTTACATTGTCTGAAAATAATATCTCATCCAGGCCTTCACATCTGTAGAAACACTCGTACGGAATATTGCTGATTCCTGAGCCGATGACCAGTTTCTCTATATTTTTGCAATAAGCAAATGCATCAGAATTTATTAGGGATACATGATCCGGGATTACCAGTTCACCGTTAAAGTTATTTCCATAAAATGCATACCATCCTATCTTTTCCAGTTTTTCCGGAAGTATCAGGCTTCCTGTCAAACCGCAACTCTGGAATGCATAATCCGGAATTGTTTTCAGATTTGCACTCAGTTTCAGAGTTCCGTTAAAGCCTGTGCAATTATAAAATGCGTATTCTCCAATCTCGGTTACACTGTCCGGGATTACCAGATCTCCACTGAGGCTCTTACATCCATAAAATGCGTATTTTCCAATCTTTATCAGATTGTTTCCGAAAACCAGACTTCCCCTGGAATCTTTAAGAGCACTACAATTCCGGAAGC
>CAJLTE010000071.1 GCA_905209435.1 uncultured Blautia sp.
AATATACGGTTTGAACTCTTTGTTTTCGTTCATGATTTCCTCTCCCTTTTGTATTAATTTATAAACAAATTCCATTATAGCGAAATATATACAAAAAGGCAAGGTGAAAATAATGGATTTTTGTATACTTTACCATATTGACGTGATGATTCGATAAATTTCTACCTTGTTAGCGTTTTCTAACGGTACTTTTTTGCGTTGTTTTGTCTGTTTATTCATCGGAATCCAACTGTTTGATCAGATATCGTCCGACAATTCTGGAAAAACTTGAAATATCACGAATATAAGCAAAGTCCTTTCCAAAGATCTTTTTTTCTGTCAAAAGGTCTTTTTCTTCCCCTGCAAAGACTCCCAGAACGCTGACCCCAAGGTTTCGAAGATGACGAACCTCTGTCGCAGTGTCATTGACTGCATATTTTCCCATATAAGGTTCCGGATTCTTTGCATGAGGTCTGTTTACAATGACGTCATATGGCTTGCCATCACTTAATATAATAAGGATTTTCTTTTCCTCCGGTCTCTGGAGCAGCCCATATCCTACTGTTTTAATGGCAAGGCCATCTCTGTTATTGGAGGAAGTAACATAATTGAAAATATTTTCATTTGCCGATTGTGGATCATCATATTCCCTGAACCGATGAAGGATAGTGTAATCCCAGAATGTACAGAAACTCATGACACGATGAGGCAGATTCACATTGCTCAGTGCTTCACTGATGATATAGGCCTGTAATGCAACATCTCCCTGTCTTGACATCTGAGAACCACTTGCATCGATCAGCACATCTACCACAAAATCAGATGCATCCGCTTTCAATTCTCTTTTGAACAGATTTGCCTCACTGCTTCTGCCCACACGCCAAAGCCTGGATGGGATGATCGTACCTCTGTCTGAAAGTACTTCCTGTATTTCACTTTTCAGCACCAGAGTTTTTCTCAGGAGATCTGTGAGAGATGCAATATTCTGTTTAACGATTCTGTGTTTGTCGTGGTAGAGCCAGATATTCTTATTTTTCAGGCGCACTGCATACTCATACTGATAGTTGCGTTTCACAGGATTCTTCAGGATTCCTTCTGTAAAATAGAGGCTGCAGTCTCTATGAAGTTCCCGGCACATCAGATAATTCATACGTTTCTCTTCTGCAGGCGTAAGATAAGTTTTTCCAAAGTTCAGTTCTACATAGGTGTATGCCTTCTCAAGTTCTTCCTCAGTAAGGATCGTAATCTTATGTTTTGTCTGGCGCTGTTTTTCCATTTCTTCAGTAATACCGGTATCTTCCATATCAGTAATCTTATTTGCCATCTGTTCGATGTAACTCTCAAGGGCTTCCTCATAAAGTTCTTCTGTAAGGAAATCTTCCCAGTCATATTCTGTCAGTTCTTCCATACTGACTGCCATGACCTGCTCCAGAGTACCGTGATCCTTCTCAAAGTTCGGATCAATAATAGTATTATAGAGACTGTCAATTATTCTGATCAATTCCATAGTATCCGCAGCAGTCCGCGCTTCATAGACCATGTCACGGATTTTCCTCAGACGTTCTTCCACGTGGTGCTTTCCATTTTCAAGTCTGTCTCTTAAGACTGCAATTTTCAAACGTCCGAGAATATCTCCGTATGCAGGCATCTGCTCAAATTCCTGATCCAGGATATCTTCAAAAGCCTGACGCTGCATTTCCCGGACTCCCGGACGTTCCTGACAGATTTTTTCTCCGATTGCCTCTTCTACACAAAGCTGAGCAACTGCAGTCAGTTCTCCCTCGCCTGCCTGGCAGAAAACCTTCTTTACCAAATACAGGCCAAGCATATCCTTATCATAATATTTAGCTAAAGCCCCCTGTTTAATTCCATCATATAGAGCGATTGCTTTTGAGCGAAGATATAGAGAAACGTCTACTTTCATATTTAAAGTATAATCTCCACTGATGGTCCAGAGAAGATTACGTATCCTGTTTTCCAGTTCCAGGCGGTAATCGTCAATTTCTACGATTTTCTCATCCTTCATAAACATCATCCCTTGTCCAGTCTGCCGGAATTCTGGTATTCACTATATCTTCTACAATTTCTTTCTCAAAAATATCAAAAGTCTTATTCACAACACCCATGGTGACTGCTTTTCTCGGCGAAAGTCCTGTTTCTACAATTTTCATGGCAGCAAGAAGTCCTCGCAGATCCAGAGGTTTCGTTGAAATCTCACTATTCGAAGCCTTAAGCTGTAAATCCAGAAATACACCAATAAACTGTGTTCTGGCATTTTCTTTTACTTTTGGGAACATCTGTCGAAAAATGAATTCCAGGGATTCTTGGGTCTGAGCCGGCATATCTATGACCAGAAATCTGGAGACAAGTGCCTCATTCAATTCCTTTGTTCCTGCATATCCATAGTTCATAGTTCCAATAAACCGTGCTGCAGGATGAAGATCAATTTTATCATAGCCCGGCACATCAATAGAGCGACGATAATCCAGAGTAGCATGTAGAACGGAAACTGCATCGTTCTTTGCCATATTGATCTCATCAAGAATTCCAAATCCACCGTATTCTGCACACTGATAGATAGTTCCTTTGCGAAGTTTTACTTCATTATCCGCAAAAGTGTCTGTTCCGATCAGATCACCGCTATTTGTATTTACATGAAAAGAAACATTATACGCAGGACGGTTGAAAATGTATGCCAGATTCTCTGCAAGGATATTTTTTCCTGTGGCTTTGGGGCCTGTGAGCAGCAGATTCTCACCTTTAAGCAGTCCTGCAATAGCCATTTCCAGAATATCTTTTCCATAGAATGGAATAGATGGTTTCACGATTCTGCCGGCTGCTTCCGGTGCTACTTCATATTGGCTGCGAAATTCTTCTATTCTTTTTATCAGTTCAGAGGACACCTGCTGTTCCTCTAAAAACTTCAGTTCTTCCATTTAATTCTCCTTTAACTTTATGTGACTATTACAGTCCAGTTTATATTTTAGAAAAAGACCGCTTATCCTTTTTCAGATCCACGGTCTTTTTATTATAGCATTTTTCTTTATTTTCTTACAACCTTATACTTCAAATACAAGATCTCCGTAAGACGGCATCGGCCACATTTCCTTGTCTACGATCATTTCCAGCTCATCTACTGGCTCACGTAAAGCTTCCATCGCAGGAACAACTTTCTCTTTGCAGAATACTGCTCTGTCTCGTCCTTCTGCATGTTCCGGAATCTTCTCTACCAGTTTGCTGAGTTTGCTCATAGCGCTGTTTGTACTCTTTAAGAGTTTGGATGCTTTCTTAAGCAGATCAAGCTGTACGCTTACATCGATCAGACCTTCACCTGCTGTCTTTACTGTGTTGATGGACTCACCAAGAACAGTTGTATATTTAATAACAGCAGGAATGATCTGCTTGGTTGCGATATCGATCATTGTCTTCGCTTCGATGTTGATCGCTTTGGAGTAAATCTCATATTTGATCTCTGCACGGGACTCCAGTTCTGTTCTGGAGAATACATCAAATGCCTCGAAAAGTTTAACAGATTTCTCTGTAGTAAGTGCAGGAATAGCATCTACCATTGTCGGCAGGATCGGAAGGCCGCGGCGTTTTGCTTCTGCTTCCCATTCCGGTGCATAGCCGTTTCCGTTAAATACGATCTTCTGATGTTCTGTTGCATATTCTTTGATCAGATCATGTACTGCCAGTTCAAAATCAGGAGCATTTTCCAGACGGTCGCAGGCTTCCTTGAATACTTCTGCTGTAATTGTATTCAGAACTACATTACATCCTGAGATAGAATCTCTGGAACCAACCATACGGAATTCAAATTTATTTCCTGTAAAAGCAAACGGTGAAGTACGGTTACGATCTGTAGCGTCTTTCATGAAATCAGGCAGTGTCTTAACACCGGTCTCCAGTTTGCTTCCTTTCTTGCTGTGTGTTGCTGTTCCTGTGTTGACCAGCTGCTCAAGGACATCCTCAAGCTGTTCTCCGAGGAATACAGAGATTACTACAGGAGGTGCTTCATGGCCGCCAAGTCTCTGATCATTTCCTACATCTGCTGCGGATTCACGAAGAAGATCAGCATGTTCGTCTACTGCTTTCAGTATACAGGTCAGGACCAGCAGGAACTGGATATTGTCATGCGGTGTTTTACCCGGATCCAGAAGATTGATTCCATCGTCTGTTGTAAGGGACCAGTTGTTGTGTTTACCGGAGCCGTTTACACCTGCGAATGGTTTTTCGTGAAGCAGGCAGCGCATTCCATGACGACTGGCTACTTTCTTCAGGATACGCATCATCATCTGATTCTGATCTGCTGCAATGTTGACCGGTGCATAAATCGGTGCAAGCTCATGCTGTGCAGGTGCAACTTCATTATGCTGTGTTTTGGCAGGTACACCAAGCTTCCAGCATTCTTCATTTACTTCTTTCATATATGCAGAAATTCTCTGACGGATGCTTCCGAAATAATGATCATCCATTTCCTGACCCTTAGGAGGCATGGCACCGAACAGTGTTCTGCCAGTGTAGATCAAATCTTTTCTCTGGAGCCATTTTTCTTTGTCTACCAGGAAATATTCCTGTTCTGCACCTACGGACGGAGTTACTTTCTTAGAAGTAGTGTTTCCGAAAAGTCTGAGCAGACGGAGTGCCTGGGTGTTGATTGCTTCCATAGAACGAAGCAACGGTGTTTTCTGGTCAAGGGCTTCTCCTGTATAAGAGCAGAACGCTGTCGGAATGCAGAGAGTTGCACCTGCTGCATCATGACGTACAAATGCCGGTGATGTGCAGTCCCACGCTGTATATCCTCTTGCTTCGAAAGTTGCTCTCAGGCCTCCGGACGGAAATGATGATGCATCCGGTTCACCTTTGATCAGTTCTTTTCCGGAGAAAGACATCAGAACCTTACCATTATCCATTGGAGCTGTGATAAAAGCATCGTGTTTCTCTGCTGTCACACCGGTAAGGGGCTGGAACCAGTGGCTGTAGTGTGTGGCACCTTTTTCAATGGCCCATTCTTTCATCTCATGTGCTACTACATCTGCAATTTCCATAGACAGCTCCTTACCTTCTTCTATGGTTTTTTTCAATTCTTTGTAGATCTTTTTCGGAAGTCGTGCCTGCATGACGGAATCATTAAACACATCACATCCAAAAGTCTCTACTACATTGATATACTCACCCATTTTATTTCTCCTTTTTATTTATTAACGGGGAAATGCCAATTGATTTGGTTTCCTCATTCTTGGTACTTTTAAGATACAGATTCAGTGCTTCATGACAGTTCTCAATCTCTACCTGAGTATGACTGCCGCCGAATTCACCGTCCAGGGTCCAGGATACTGCTTCCTCTGACGTAATAGTGACTCTGGCTGATTTAAAAGAATAGATCAGATCTGTATTATCCTCGGCTGTCAGCATCGCAGTCATAATTTCCTGCAACTCCAGTGGATTCTTCGGTCTTGTGATCATGGTCACTTCAAAAAGGCCATCATTCATGTCTACATTCTTACCTGTGAGGTTCTTAAATCCGCCTACTGATCTGGAATTAGTTACCATTCCAAAGATAAAGTCATCTTCTACTGTTAATTCTTCTGATTCAATTTTCATATGGTATGATTTGATATCGAAAAGTCGTTTGACTCCTTCCAGAAGATAGGCAACATGTCCCAGGATGTTCTTGAGATCCTGATCTGTCTGGTAGGCTACATCTGTAAAAAGACCGAAAGCTGCAATATATGTAAAGCTCTGGTTATTGAATCTGCCGATATCACAGTGATAAAGTTCCTCTTCCATGATCATAGAGGCTGCTTCTGTCATGCTTTTCGGCATAAAAAGACTGTTTGCAAAGTCATTAGTGCTTCCTGCCGGAATATATCCGATCGGAATAGAACTGTTTTTCTCCATTACTCCGGTGACTACTTCGTCAAGAGTTCCGTCGCCGCCGCTGCATACGATGAGATCTACTTTGTTTTCGTATTCTTTGGCTTTTTCGTAAGCGTCTCTTGATTTCTGTGTAGAATAGATAGTAACTTCGTAGCCGCCTTTATTGAATATATCTACAATATCAAGCAGGTTAGTTTTTATCTTGCCCTTGCCTGCTTTAGGATTGAAAACAAAGAGCATTTTTTTGTTCATTTCGAGCATTTCTCCTTTTTTCAGAGTTTGGGGACGCATACAAACAGGGTATGCGGATTTCTATTTATATAATATAAGAAAAAAGGGGGTAAAAGTCAATGGGGAGTGGTAGCCAAAATAATTGAGGACGACATGAAATATTTTGGTATTTGGGGCGGTTTCGCGGGCCAGTAACTCTAGGTGTGTGGGAATCTGCTAAAAACATGAGGACAAATGCAAAACTCGCTCCGTTGCAAACTTCGCTCAGACAAGTTGCTATTTTTCCTCATAACGCAGATTTCCACGCACCAAGAGTTACTACGCTCGCTGCAAATGCACCCAATACCAAAATATTTCATGTCTGTTTACTGGCTATATATGTTGCAAATTACCTGTGACAGGTTATTGAATTTCTCCAATCAATTGTATATTATGAATTTCGGTCCTTTTCATACAATTACCTTACGACTTATTGGATTGATTGGCTCGCTATGAACACGTCATAGATTTGCAGTATTTTTATGTAGAAAGATATAGATTTGCATGGTAGAATGGGAAGTGTTGTTGAAGGAATGGAATGTATTTTTTTATAGAGAGGATTTTTATTATGATTAAATTGATTGCTTCTGATATAGATGGAACTTTAGTAAAAGATGGAACTCTGGCGATTGACAAAGAGTACATGGATGTTATTGGGAAGCTGATTGATAAAGGAATTGTTTTTGTGGCCTGTTCAGGGCGACAGTACCGGAGTGAGCGTAAATTGTTTGCACCGATCGCTGACAGACTACTTTATATTTCTGACGGAGGGACTGTTGTACGAACTCCCAAGGAAATTCTGAAAGTGGATACTATGCCGGACGAAATATGGAAAGGAATGTGTTCCATGGTTCGGGAAAGCATGCCTTCCTGTGATTACTTTATTTCTACTCCAGATTATGGCTTTGCCGAAGATGGTGGAAGCCGGATGTTTCACTGGCTGAGAGACTCATATGGATATGACATCCGGGAAGTTCCTGAAATGCTGAATCTTGAAAACGAGCAGGTGATCAAATTCTCTGTTTATCACCATAATGCCTGTGAAGAAATGTGCGCGCCTTTATTTACACCTGCATGGAAAGATAAAGTCACACTTGCATCTGCCGGCAGAGAGTGGATGGATGCCACCCTACAGGGTTCAGGGAAAGCTTCTGCGTTAGCTTTTCTGCAGGAATATCTTGGAATTACATCTGATGAAACCTGCACTTTTGGTGATAATATCAATGACATTGAAATGCTTCAGGCATCCGGCCTCAGCTACGCCGTTTCCAACTCCCGTCCCGAAGTACAGGCTGCTGCCAAAAACACCTGCTCGCCTTACTGGGAAAACGGTGTTCTGCAGGTTTTAAAAACATTTCTATAAAAAACAGCGCAGAAACATAGTTGATGTCGCGTGCATTTGCAGGAGCTTTAGAACTTCTAAGCTCCGAAACCGCACACGACATCAACTATGTTTCTGCGCGTCCCCTTTTCACATCCTTAAACTTCCATTACCGCATCTTTCATAGATTTCACATATTCTTTTACATACGACACACAATCTGCACCATATGCTGCACACAACTTGACGATCGCAGATCCCACGATCGCACCGTCAGACTGTGCTGCCATTTTCTTCGCCTGCTCCGGTGTAGAAATTCCAAAACCTACCGCACAAGGAATATCTTTCGCTGCTTTCACCAGTTTCACCATCGCACCAATATCTGTCGTAATATTTGTTCTGGTTCCTGTAACACCAAGTGAAGATACACAATATACAAACCCCTCAGCTTCTTTTGCAATCTGCGCAATTCTCTCATGAGAAGTCGGCGCAATCAGGGAAATCAGATCAATGCCATATTTCTTGCATTCAGTATCAAACTCTTCTTTTTCCTCAAACGGCACATCCGGTAAGATCAGACCATTCATACCAATCTCTGCGGCAGTCTTGATGAAACGTTCTGTTCCGTAAGAGAATACTACGTTTGCATAAGTCATAAATACCATAGGAATGGAAGTGTTCTTTCTGATCTTTACTACCATATCAAACACTTTATCTGTTGTTACACCTCCGGAAAGCGCTCTTACATTCGCCCCCTGGATTACCGGCCCCTCTGCTGTCGGGTCGGAAAATGGAATTCCAAGTTCTATCAGGTCCGCTCCTGCTTCCTCCATTGCGTAAACAAGCTGTTCTGTTACCTCCAGAGACGGATCTCCACAGGTAATAAATGGAATAAATGCCTTACCTTTTTCAAATGCTTCTGCGATTTTCTTATTCATGGATATTCTCCCCTCTGTAACGTGCGATTGCTGCGCAGTCCTTATCTCCACGTCCGGAGATTGTAATGACTACGATCTGGTCTTTGCTCATCTGTGGAACAATTTTCTTTGCGTAAGCTACTGCATGAGCGCTCTCGATTGCAGGGATGATTCCCTCTGTTCTGGAAAGATACTCGAATGCTTCTACTGCTTCTTCATCTGTAACAGGTACATATTCTGCACGTCCTGTGTCATACAGATGTGCATGTTCCGGTCCGATTCCCGGGTAATCCAGACCTGCAGAAATGGAGTATACCGGTGCAATCTGACCGTATTCATCCTGACAGAAGTAGGATTTCATTCCGTGGAAGATTCCCAGTTTGCCGGTTGCGATGGTTGCTGCTGTCTCAGCTGTGTTTACACCGCGGCCTGCTGCTTCGCATCCGATCAGACGAACGTCTTTGTCATTGATAAAATTGTAGAATGTTCCGATTGCATTGGAACCGCCGCCTACACATGCAAGAACTGCATCCGGAAGTCTGCCCTCTTTCTCAAGGATCTGCTCTTTAATTTCTTTTGAAATGATCGCCTGAAAATCGCGAACAATTGTTGGAAATGGGTGTGGTCCCATTACGGAACCCAGTACATAGTGAGTGTCAGAAATACGGTTTGTCCACTCTCTCATTGTCTCAGAAACTGCATCTTTCAATGTTGCTGTACCAGAGGTAACTGCATTTACCTTTGCTCCCAGAAGACGCATTCTGTACACATTTAACGCCTGACGCTCTGTGTCTTCTTTTCCCATAAAAATCTCACATTCCATACCCATGAGGGCTGCTGCTGTAGCCGTAGCTACGCCGTGCTGGCCTGCACCTGTTTCTGCAATGACACGAGTCTTACCCATTTTCTTGGCAAGAAGTACCTGACCAAGTACATTGTTAATCTTATGGGCACCTGTGTGGTTTAAATCTTCTCTCTTTAAATATACTTTTGCACCTCCAAGGTCTTCTGTCATGTGGGATGCAAAGTAGAGACGTGATGGTCTTCCTGCATATTCGTTCAGAAGCTCTGTGAGTTCTGCGTTAAATTCCGGGTCATCTTTGTAATGGTTGTAGGCTTCTTCCAGTTCGATGACAGCGTTCATTAATGTTTCCGGTATGTACTGTCCTCCGTGGATGCCGAATCTTCCTTTTGACATCTGTGTTGTCCTCCTTGTGTATTCAAATTATGGTAATAATAAAAATCAATTTTCAGTTGTTTTATGCACCAGATTCACTGCTTCCAGAATTTTGCTTCTGTCTTTTACACCATCCGTCTCTACGCTGCTGCTCAAATCTACCGCATAAGGGCTGATCATGCAGACTGCCTGTTCAAGATTGTCAGGACCGAGACCTCCTGCCAGGAAAAATGGTCTGGTTATCTCCGGGATCAGGGTCCAGTCAAAGGTTTTACCGGTTCCTCCGCCTCCCTGGTCCAACAGGATGTAATCTGCCGGGCTTTGTAATGCCAGTTCAATATCCTTGACCGTTTTTACGGAAAAGGCTTTAATGACCTGATGTCCTGTGTTTTTCTGAATTCTTCTGATGTAAGCTTCGTCTTCCTGTCCATGGAGCTGTGCAATCTGGATGGTTCCATCGAGAAGCAGTTCCTCTACCCTTTCCGGGGAAGCGTTTACGAAAACGCCCACTGGGATAATATCCGGGTGCAGGTCTGCGGTAAGAACTCTTACCTGGTCTCCTGTGACATTTCTGCTGCTTTTTGGAAATTCTATGATAAATCCGCAGTAATCTGGTTTTGCCTCATTTACATAGGTAATGTCTTCCGGGCGTTTCAGACCGCAGATCTTGATTTTGGTTCTTTGCTGTAATTCTATGGTCATGTTAAGTCCTCCGCAGATGATAATTTCTATCTCAACGTAATGGACTGCCATTCAGACTTTCCAGAGCTGCTTTCTTGTCCAGGCTTCGCATGAGTGTTTCACCGATCAATACGGCGTCTACCTGATTTTCATAAAGAAGTCTGATGTCGTCCGGAGTGCGGATTCCACTTTCAGAGACAAATACTACGTTGTCCGGTGCCATTTTTCTAAGACGGATGCTATTGTTCATATCTACCTGGAAAGTTCTGAGGTCACGGTTGTTTACTCCGACAATCTCTGCTCCCAGATTTAAGGCTCTGTCTACTTCATACTCATCATGTGCTTCTACCAGCGCATCCAGTCCCAGCTCTTTTGCAAGCTGTCTGTAGGCTCTCAGAGCGCCGTCATCAAGGATTGCACAGATAAGAAGTACTGCAGAAGCTCCCAGGGATTTCGCCTGGTAGATCATGTATTCATCTACTGTGAAATCTTTGCGGAGCACTGGAATCTGTACGGTGGATGCGATTTCTTTCAGATACTGATCGGAACCCTGGAAATAAAAAGGTTCTGTGAGGCAGGAGATCGCGCTTGCACCTGCCTGTTCATATTCCTGTGCGATTGCCAGATACGGGAAATCCGGTGCGATCAGGCCCTTGGACGGGGATGCTTTCTTTACTTCGCAGATATAGGACATGCCATCTTTCTGCAGTGCCTGCAGGAATGTCATTTTCTGTGATGCGATTTTATTAATCTCCTGAATTCTGTTCTCCAGTTCGGAGATGGAAACCTGCGCTTTTTCTTTTGCGATTCGCTCGGTTGTTCTGACTGCAATTTCTTCTAATATGTTTTTCATAAACTCTATGACTGTTCTTTCAAATTATTTATTTGTCTCTTCTACAAATTCTTCCAGTTTCTTCAGTGCTGCTCCGCTGTCGATAAGGGATTCTGCAAGTTTTACACCCTCTTCTATGGAAGCTGCTTTTCCTGCGATATATAGTGCCGCTCCTGCGTTTAAGCAAACAGCCTGACGCTTCGGACCTCTTTCTTCTCCTTTTAAGATTGCTTTGGTGATCTCTGCGTTCTCTGCAGGAGTTCCGCCTGTCAGGGCACCTTTCTCACATTTTTCATAGCCGAACTGCTCCGGAGTGATCTCATAGGATGTAAACTTACCATCTTTGATCTCACATACAGATGTCGGTGCACACATGGAAATCTCATCCAGACTATCCTGTCCGTAAACAACCATTCCTCTGTTTACTCCAAGGTTTGCCATTACCTGTGCAAGCGGTTCTACCAGCGCATTATCATAGACACCCATCAGTTCCATATTTGCACCTGCCGGGTTGCTTAACGGTCCAAGAATGTTGAATACAGTTCTGATACCCAGCTCCTTTCGGATCGGTGCCACATACTTCATTGCAATGTGATAGTTCTGGGCAAATAAGAAACAGATGTTGATCTTTTTCAGAATTTCAGCACTGCGTTCCGGTGGTAAGGTAATCTTAACTCCAAGAGCTTCCAGAACGTCTGCTGCACCTGATTTGGAAGAAGCCGCTCTGTTTCCATGTTTTGCCACGGGAACACCGCCTGCTGCGATCACCAGTGAGGAAGTAGTTGAAATATTAAATGAGTTAGCTCCGTCTCCTCCTGTACCTACGATTTCCAGAACATCCATGTCATGAAGAAGTTTGATACAGTGTGCTCTCATACCTGCTGCAGAAGCTGTGATCTCATCAATAGTCTCTCCTTTTAAGGATAAGGCAGTAAGATAAGCAGACATCTGTACCGGTGTTGCCTGACCTCTCATGATTTCGTCCATTACGGTTTCTGCTTCTGCGTATGTTAAATCCTGTTTCTTTGATAATTTGATAATGGCTTCTTTAATCATTTCTTACTACCTCCATAAAATTCTCTATCATTACTCTGCCATCCGGTGTCATTACAGATTCAGGATGAAACTGTACTCCGAATACAGGATATTTTGTATGTTCTACTGCCATGACTTCACCGTCTTCTGACTCTGCGGTCACTTTCAATTCTTCAGGCAAAGTGTCTTTCAATGCTGCCAAAGAATGATATCTGGCTGCTGCAAAAGTTTCCGGCAGACCTTTGAAAAGCTGACTTTCACATGTTTTGTACATCAGCTTTTTCTTTCCATGCATCAGTTCCTTTGCATAGGATACGGTTCCGCCAAAGGCTTCGCAGATAGACTGATGGCCCAGACAAACACCAAGGATCGGGATCTTTCCTGCAAATTCTTTGATTGCCGGGATACAAATACCTGCATCTTCCGGTCGTCCCGGACCAGGGGATAAAATGATTGCTTCCGGTTTCATCTCTGCGATTTCTTCCAGTGTACACTCATCATTTCTCACTACTTTGATATCCGGTTCTACAGCTCCGATGAGCTGATATAAATTATAGGAAAAGCTGTCATAATTATCGATCAGTAATATCATTCTAATCCCTCCTGCGCCTGTTCAATTGCCCGCACCACGGCTCTTGCCTTATTGCAGCATTCCTGGAATTCTTTTTCCTGGACACTGTCTGCCACGATTCCGGCTCCGGACCGGATACAGATTTCTCCGTTCTTCTTGTAGACCAGTCGGATTGCAATACAGGTATCCAGGTTTCCTGCAAAATCCAGATAACCGATGGCCCCTCCATAAATACCTCGTTTACTCTGTTCCAGTTCTTCAATGATCTGGCAGGCTCTGAATTTCGGTGCTCCGGAAAGGGTTCCTGCCGGAAGTATGGAATCCACTGCATCTACAGCATCTTTATCATCTCTAATGATTCCTGTTACTGTGGATCCCAGATGCATAACATGTGAAAAACGCTCTACGCAGAGATATTTCTCTACTTTTACAGTTCCGATCTTGCTGATCTTTCCGATATCGTTTCTGCCCAGATCTACCAGCATGTTATGCTCTGCCAGTTCTTTTTCATCTTTGAGAAGTCCCTCTTCAAGAGCTTTGTCCTCTTCTCTTGTCTTTCCTCTTGGTCTGGTTCCTGCCAAAGGGAATGTACTTAATGTGCCGTTTTCCAGCTTCGCAAGCGTCTCAGGAGAAGCACCTGCTAGTTCGATATCATCACTGGAGAAGTAGAACATATATGGAGATGGATTGGATGCACGAAGAACACGGTAGGTATCAAACAGGCTTCCGGTTGCTTTTGCACGCATCGGATTGGACAGTACTACCTGAAAAATATCGCCTTCTTTGATATAATGTTTAGCTTTCTCCACCATATCTGCGTATTTTTCTTTTGGAAACTTTGGTTGAATCTCTGACTGAAGTTTCAGCGGTTCGAATTCCATGTGTTCGCCGTCTCGGATAAGCTGTGCCATTTCATCCAGTTTTTTTATTGCTGTTTCGTAAGACGCTTCAAGATTATCTGTCATTACACCAGTGATCAGGAGTACTTTCTGTTTGAAATGATCAAATACAATGACCTGGTCAAAGAGCATTAAGTCCATATCTCTAAAGTCCTGCTGCTCTTTATCCTCAAGCTTCAGTTTTGGTTCGCTGTATTTGATGTAGTCGTAAGAAAAATATCCTACCAGGCCGCCTGTAAAAGGAGGCATATCTTCCATTACAGGAGTTTTGTATTCCCGGATAATCTCACGGAGAGTATCTCCTGGATGTGTAACCTGTTTTATTGTTTCTTCGTCTTTTCCCTGAGAATCTGTTTTTCTGATTTTCAGAGTACCATCTGTACAGGTGATTTCCATGGATGGTTCATATCCCAGAAAAGAATATCTGCCCCACACTTCTGTCTGACTGGCACTTTCCAGCAGGTAACAGTGGCGGCTGGCTTTTCGCAGAGTACGCATTACTTCTACCGGTGTGTATCTGTCTGCATAAAGTTCTCTGCACAAAGGAATGCGACGGTATTCTTTTATCTTTGCAAGCTGTTTAATAGTTTCTAATGTTGGATACATGGGAACACCTCCTGTAATTGATCAAGTATCTGCCCGGAGAACATTTTATATTATAGAAACATTATGGAATAATTTCTTACTAGTATAAAAAACGCCCGCCCATGACAGAATTTTTGTTTCTGTCAAGGACGAGCGTATATAATTCACCCGCGGTGCCACCTTGATTTACGGTATGATCCGTACACTTTGCGAAATACCTTCATATTTCCGGCAACTCACGTATGCCTTACGTCGCAGGATACTAAGCTGATTCTCCATGCCTTTCACTGCGCCCTCAGCGGCCCATTTGGCAGACTGCATTTCCACCCGGCTCTCACCTTCCCGGATTCTCTGTGCGCGCATGACTGCTTTGACTTCCGCTTCATCGGTTTAGTCTGTTAAATTAATTAACAATTTACCACTGCTAACTTCATTTGTCAAGCCCTAAATTGAAATCATTTGGCATTTTTTATTATTTTGATAGGAAATATACGAAACAAGCGTTCATAATCGTGTATCACAGATAAAAACATTCTCTTTGATATCTGCTCATAACTCAATAACTGCTTCGCAGTTTGGTAAAAAAAGAAAGCGCGAAGTCCACTATTTATGAATTTCACGCTTTCTGCTGTTTCTTCTATCCTCAGATAGTTCTACAATTTATTTATTCTTTTCTTCCTGTCTCTTGATATCCAGAATCTCTTCTGCAATTTCTACTTCGGATTTCTCATCCGGTGGAAGTACAATATTCAGTACGATTGCAAATAATGCAGCAGGTACGATTCCAGAACCGCCGAAGATCAGTGTGATTGCCTGCGGAAGATGTGCAAGGACTGCAGAGTTTGCGCCAAGTCCATATCCAAGACCAAGTGCAACAGAAACGATAGTTACATTTCTCGGAGTTACCGGCCACTTGGTGATCAGCTGGATACCGCTGACTACGATAGATGAGAACATCATAACTGCTGCACCGCCAAGTACGCTCTGCGGCATAATGGAGATCAGCGCCGCAAGTTTTGGAAACAGACCGCATGCAATCAGGAAAATACCGCCGGTTGCAATGGAGAATCGGTTTACAACTTTATTCATGGCAACCAGACCTACATTCTGACTGAATGAAGTGTTCGGAAGTACACCAAATATCGCTGCCAGTGAAGATCCAAGACCATCACACATAACACCGCCTGAAAGCTCTTTGTCTGTAGCTTCTCTTCCAAGTCCGCCCTCTGTGATACCTGAGATATCACCTACTGTCTCAACAGCCGTTACTATGAACATGATACAGATCGGAACAATAGCTTTCGCGTCAAATACCCATTTAACAGGCATGAGTTTTGGTACTGCAAACCAGGATGCACTTGCTACTTTGTCCCAGTTTAATACCCAGGATTTGGTTGCTTCTACAGTTGCACCTGCATCATCTACATAAGTAAACGTAGTCGGCAAAACTGCTGCCATGATGCTTACCAGCACGTAACCTACGATAATACCGATCAGGATAGATGCAAAGCTTGTAAATCCTTTGGTTCCGTGTTTCAATGCAATAATCACAATCAGGACCACAAGACCTACAAAAAGATTCTCCAGTGAACCGTAATCCTTAGAAGAGCTTCCGCCTCCAAAGGAGCCGATGCCAACTGAAATCAGTGAAAGACCAATTGAAAGTACAACAGTTCCCGTTACTACAGATGGGAAAAATTTTCTCAGTGGTTTAAGGAAACTTCCAAGTACTGTCTCAAAGAGACCGCCAATAAAGGATGCTGCCATAATAGCACCGTAAGCGACTACGCCGTTTCCCATAACTCCGGCAACGCTCTGACATACGCCGATAAAACCGGAACTGGTTCCCATAACAATCGGAAGTTTACCACCGACCGGTCCGATAGTGAATACCTGAATTAAGGTTACAATACCTGCAATGAGCATAGCATTCTGCAAAAGTGCTACCTGTAATTCTCCGCCAGGTTCAATTCCGCAGGCTGCTGTAATGATCAGAAGAGGCGTAAGGTTTCCCACAAACATGGCCAATACATGCTGTAGACCAAGGGGAATTGCCAATTTCAGTGGCGGCCTTCCGTCAAGATCATAAGGTGTTGCTGTGTTTTTCTCTTGTTTCTCCATTCCTTTCCCTCTCTTTCGTGGATGTTAATACGTAGCGGCAAGGCAGTCTACTAACCAATAATCAGGAATTATGCTATAAAAAAAGATAGCTATCCCCGAGAATAACTACCTTGTTATCATTTCATAATACTGTTGATATAGCCCCTTGCTTTTACCCTTTAACATTATAAAGGATTTGAGAAATTATAGCAATAGATATACTAAAATTTATGTATTAATATATTAAACCATCAATAGACTTCACATCCGGGCTTCCTATTCCCACATGTTACAGTGCCATATTTTTTTCTACCGCCTGCATTCTGTTCTCAAGATTTGCAACATGTTCCATCAGGTAACTGGTTTGTACTGCATTCACATGATTATTATGCGCCGCTTCCACAGCTTCATTAAATTTCTTCACCAAATAACCATGATTTTCCGCTAAGATTGAAATATTTCTGTCAGTTACATTTTCAAGATGAAGTTTGATACCGTTTACTTCTTTTTTCAAATCACAAATATCCTGCTGTAACGGTTCAATAGCTTTCTGAACGGTAATTTCTACTGTTTCCTTCACTGTAGCTTCTACTGTTTCCTTCACCGTAGCTTCTACTGTTTCCTTCACCGTAGCTTCCATCATTTCCTTTAACATTTTCATGTCATTTTTATCCAGCATGTTTCTCACCTCCTGACATACCTGTCTATTTATTTCTTTTCTGCTGATTATAACAAGCCCTGGATATGAAGTCTATTGATTTTTCAATATTCCATATATAACCATTCTCTATATTTATGTTTCTTTTTATAATGTATTTCATAATTCTTCTGTATCATAATTATTTGCAGGGTAAATATCGTGAAAAAACAATTTCTCGAGTCATGCGGATATTTGCAATCCGCTTCGCTACTTACTTGATTTGGTTAAATTGATTTATTCAGAAATGAAAAAAAGCCCATAAACCCAATTTTTAGGTTTATAGACTTATCTTTCGTAGATAGTAGCGAGAGGGGGATTCGAACCCTCGACACCACGGGTATGAACCGTGTGCTC
>CAJLTE010000072.1 GCA_905209435.1 uncultured Blautia sp.
TGGTAACATCCAAACAGCTTCTGCCAATCTATGATAAACCAATGATCTACTATCCAATGTCTGTACTGATGAACGCAGGGATCCGTGATATCCTGATCATCTCTACTCCACAGGATACCCCACGTTTTGAGGAACTTCTGGGTGACGGACATCAGTTCGGTGTTCATCTTACCTATGCCGTACAGCCAAGCCCGGACGGACTTGCACAGGCATTTATCATTGGTGAGGAATTCATCGGCAATGATACTGTTGCCATGGTTCTCGGCGATAACATCTTCGCAGGACACGGGCTGAAGAAAAGACTCAAAGCAGCAGTTCAGAACGCAGAATCCGGTGAGGGAGCTACTGTTTTCGGATACTATGTAGACGATCCGGAGAGATTCGGTATCGTAGAATTTGACCAGGAAGGCAAAGCCATCTCTATTGAAGAGAAACCGGAACACCCGAAGAGCAACTATTGTGTAACAGGTTTATACTTCTACGACAATCGCGTTGTAGAATATGCAAAAAATCTGAAACCAAGTGCCAGAGGTGAGCTTGAGATCACAGATCTGAACCGCATCTATCTGGAAAAGGGTGAATTAAACGTAGAACTTCTCGGTCAGGGATTTACATGGCTGGATACAGGTACACACGAAAGCCTTGTAGAAGCTACCAATTTTGTAAAAACCATGGAAAGCCATCAGCATCGCAAAATCGGATGCCTGGAAGAAATCGCATATCTCAATGGCTGGATTACAAAAGAAGAAGTCCTGAAAGTTTATGAAGTGCTGAAGAAAAACCAGTATGGGCAGTATCTGAAAGATGTACTGGATGGAAAATATCTGGACGTACTTCATTAATTCAGAATTTGTTTTCTGATTCGCCACAATTTTTCTATCAAACAAAAATTGAACCATTTGCCCATAATACATTCTTTCCGTAATCTGTCAGCAGTTCTGTTTCTGGCGGATTACAGCAGAATATTCATATTATAATTATAAAACCAAAGGAGAACCACCATGAACATTATCGTAACCGGCGGTGCCGGATTTATCGGAAGTAACTTTATTTTTCACATGTTAAAAAAATATCCGGACTATCGTATCATCTGTCTGGACTGCCTGACATACGCAGGAAACCTTTCCACTCTTGCTCCTGTTATGGACAACCCGAATTTCCGTTTCGTGAAAGAAAGCATCACAGACCGTGAAGCAGTTTACAAACTCTTCGAAGAAGAACATCCGGACATGGTTGTAAACTTCGCAGCAGAGAGCCACGTAGACCGTTCCATCGAGAACCCGGAAGTATTCCTTACCACAAACATCATCGGTACTGCTGTCCTTATGGATGCATGCCGTAAATACGGTATCAAACGTTATCATCAGGTATCCACTGACGAAGTTTACGGAGATCTGCCATTAGACAGACCTGACCTGTTCTTCACAGAAGA
This sequence comes from uncultured Blautia sp., assembly GCA_905209435.1. Next base: position 1,433 of record CAJLTE010000072.1, read on the forward strand.
AACTCCAATCCACACAAGCAGCCCTTACAGCTCTTCCAAAGCTTCTGCTGACCTTCTGGTACTTGCTTACCACAGAACTTACGGACTGCCTGTAACCATCAGCCGCTGTTCCAACAACTATGGTCCTTATCATTTTCCGGAAAAACTGATCCCGTTAATGATCGCCAATGCATTAAACGACAAACCACTTCCGGTATACGGAACAGGCGAAAATGTTCGTGACTGGCTCTATGTAGAAGATCACTGCCGTGCCATCGACCTGATCATCCATAACGGACGTGTAGGTGAAGTTTACAATGTCGGCGGACACAATGAAATGACAAACATTGATATCGTTAAGATCATCTGCAAAGAACTTGGCAAACCAGAAAGCCTGATCACCTACGTAGCAGACCGTAAAGGTCATGACATGCGTTATGCAATCGACCCGACTAAGATTCACAACGAACTTGGCTGGTTACCGGAAACAAAATTTGCAGACGGTATCAAGAAAACAATCAAATGGTATCTGGATAACAAAGAATGGTGGGAAACAATCATCTCCGGTGAATACCAGAACTACTATGAAAAAATGTACGCAAACCGCGGGGAGGCATAATTTATGAGAATTTTTGTAACAGGTGTAGGCGGTCAGCTTGGACATGATGTTATGAACGAACTTGCGAAACGCGGCTATGAAGGTGTGGGAAGCGACATTGCTCCTTCCTACAGTGGAATCGCTGATGGCACTGCAGTTACCACAATGCCTTATGTTCAGATGGATATCACTGACAAAGCTTCTGTAGAAAAAGTCATTAAAGAAGCAAATGTTGATGCTGTGATCCACTGTGCTGCATGGACAGCTGTAGATGCTGCCGAAGATGAAGAGAATCAGCCGAAGGTCCGTCTGGTAAATGTAACCGGAACTCAGAATATTGCTGATGTGTGCAAAGAGCTTGACATCAAGATGCTGTATCTGTCCACTGATTATGTATTCGATGGTCAGGGAACCACTCCATGGGAGCCTGACTGCAAGGACTATAAACCATTAAATGTCTATGGACAGACAAAGCTGGACGGTGAACTTGCAGTATCCGGCACAGTTAATAAGTTCTTTATCGTCCGTATTGCATGGGTATTCGGCAAAAACGGCAAAAACTTTATCAAAACCATGATCAACCTCGGAAAAACTCATGATACTCTCTCCGTAGTCAATGACCAGATCGGTACACCTACTTATACCTATGACCTGGCAAGACTTCTGATAGATATGATCGAAACTGAAAAATACGGTTATTATCATGCAACCAATGAGGGCGGATATATCAGCTGGTATGATTTCACAAAAGAAATCTTCCGTCAGGCTGCTGCCATGGGACATCCTGAATATCTCCCGGAGAATATGACCGTCAATTCTGTTACAACCGCTGAATACGGTGTTTCCAAAGCAGCCAGACCATTCAACAGTCGTCTGGATAAGAGCAAACTGACAGCCAACGGCTTTACTCCTCTGCCAAGCTGGCAGGATGCATTAAGTCGTTATCTGCAGGAACTGGATTTCTAATATACTGATTTTATTGCCCAGAATCATCTGTGTAAAATCACTTTTCAATTTTAACTATGAAAAAAGATAGTGTCTGTAATGATCTTCATTACAGACACTATCTTTTTTACTGTAAATATTTTTAGCCATTCGAAATAATGTCAAATAACTTTTGTTATTTCCACTTTTAATCTATACAGCCGATAAAATCCGAGATCTGTTTCCATAAGATTTATTTCACAAATTCATCCAACGGACTGATCTGAATTCCTTCTTTTTCAAAAGCTTCTCTGATCTTTTCCACAAATGCCAGTGCTTTGGCCCCGTCTCCGTGAACGCAGATGGAATCTGCCTGGATTGGAATATCTTTGCCAGTTACTGCTGTAACTTTTTTCTCTTTTACCATACGGATAACACGGGCAATCGCTTCATTCTCGTCTGTAATCATGGCTCCTTCTTTATGCCTGTCTACCAGTGTACCGTCTTCTTCATAACCACGGTCTGCAAATACTTCCATTGCTGTACGAAGTCCCATATCCTGGGCTGCTTTTGCAAGCTGCCCACCTGATAATGCAAGAACGATCAGATTACTGTCAAATTCTTTAATAGCTTCACAAATCGCAGTAGATAAAGTATAATCCTTTGCTGCCATATTATAAAGTGCTCCATGCGGTTTCACATGCTGCATTTTTACACCATTTACTCTGCAGAATGCATCCAGAGCACCTAACTGATAAAGCACATATGCCTTTGCTTCTGCAGGTGTTACATTCATATTTCTTCTTCCGAATCCCATCAGATCAGGAAATCCGGGATGTGCGCCTACGCGAATTCCTGCCTCCTTTGCCATTGCGATCGTCTTTCCCATTACTACAGGATCAGATGCATGATATCCGCAGGCTACATTTGCAGATGAAATTAACGGAATGATCTTGTCATCATTTCCAATTGTATAACGACCGAAGCTTTCACCAAGGTCACTGTTTAAATCTACTGTGTACATTTTGCCCTACCTCTTTCTTCTCATTATATTTAAGTAAGATATTATCCTATAGTCCTTATTGTTACTTGATTTTCAGCACATTCTCAATAAATCCTGTATCTGCTTTTCCCTCACAGAATACCGGATTCTTCATGATCTGATACTGGAAATCCAGGTTTGTCTCCACACCCATGATCACCATCTCATCAAGCGCAGAACGCATTTTCTGAAGTGCTGCATTTCTGTCCGGTGCATGGACGATAACTTTTGCAATCATAGAATCGTATTCTGACGGAATCTTATATCCTGTATAGAGCCCGGTATCTACACGCACTCCATTTCCTGCCGGAAGATGCATATGCTGTACCACACCAGGGCTTGGCATAAAATTCTTCTCAGGAATCTCTGCGTTAATACGACACTCAATGGCATGTCCTTTAATCTGAACATCTTCCTGCTTAAAACTTAATTCCTCACCCATTGCCACGCGAATCTGTTCAATGATCAGATCTGTGCCTGTCACCATCTCTGTAACACCATGCTCTACCTGAATTCTGGTGTTCATTTCCATGAAATAGAAATTGCCTTTCGGATCTACGATAAACTCAATAGTTCCTGCATTAGTATAACCTACAGTTTTCGCAGCAAGGACTGCATATTCATTCATTTTCTTACGTGTCGCATCGTCAATAGCCGGTGACGGAGATTCCTCGATCAGCTTCTGATGGTTTCTCTGGACAGAACAATCACGTTCTCCAAGAGCTACTACATTTCCATGACTGTCTGCCATGATCTGGATTTCCACATGACGTGGATTCTCTACAAAACGTTCGATGTACATGGTATCATCACCGAATGCATTAGCAGATTCTCTCTGCGCCATATTAAACTGAAACTCAAATTCATCCTCATTAGCGGCTACACGCATACCCTTGCCGCCACCGCCTGAAGAAGCTTTGATCATAACCGGATATCCGATTTCCTCTGCCAGCTTCTTACCTGTTTCCGCATCGTATACAGGTTCTTTGGTTCCAGGAACTACCGGAACACCGGCATCCATCATTGTTTTTCTTGCATGAGATTTATTTCCCATTTTGTCAATAACATCTGCATCCGGTCCGATAAAAGTAATACCGTTTTCCTGGCATTTGCGGACAAACTCACTGTTCTCGGAAAGAAACCCGAAACCAGGGTGGATCGCATCTGCACCCATATTCTGGGCAGCTGCTATGATACGGTCCATATTCAGGTAACTGTTTCGTGCAGGGCCTTCACCGATACAAATTCGCTGGTCTGCAAGCTGTACATGAAGACTCTTTGCATCTTCTTTGGAATACACTGCCACACTGCGGATTCCCATGTTTCTGCAGGCGCGGATAATACGCACTGCAATCTCACCACGATTGGCAATCAGAATTTTATTAAACAAATCGTACTGCCTCCTTTGTCTCCTACAGTTTCTTTACACGAAACAGTGGCTGTCCGTATTCTACTTTCTGTTCATTGCTTACTAATACTGCTTCAATCTCACAGTCGTAATCACTCTGTATCTCATTCATCAGCTTCATTGCCTCCAGGATGCAGACCGTCTGTCCGGCTTTTACCTGATCTCCTACTTTTACAAATGCAGGAACATCCGGTGCTGCTGCAGAATAAAAAGTACCTACGATCGGAGATGTGATAAATAATGTATCATCTTCTTCCTCCGCAGCTGTTTCTACAGTTGTATTAACTGCTGCCGGCGCTGCTACAGGCACTCCTGCTGCAACTACAGGCGGATGATCCAGTTTGCTCATTGTAATCTTTACATCTTTGTCTTTGTATGTGAATTCATTGAGGGAAGACTCCTCAATAATCTTAACTAACCCTTCAATCTTCTCTAAATCCATGAAGTACTCCTTTCTGTTATAACTCATGTATATTTTTTTACCGTTTTATTTCTATTATCTCAGCTCTGTGTCCGTTTTACTGCTGTTTTTCTGTTTATCAGATTCCCGAAAAGCTGTTTCTTATTCCTCAAACAGTTTACGTAATCTCTTTGCAACCAGACGACACTCCAGTACCTCTTTACATGGCTGGTGAATAATCTTTCTCAGACCATCCAGTTCTTTCATCTCTTCCATATATAATTTCTGTGCTTCCTGTACAGTGATCGGCTTGAAATGAATCTTATGATCTGTCTTTCTCTGTACCAGCTTCGGAATATCCACACTGGCTACTGTAGCGATTTTTGCATATCCTCCGGTAGTCTGTCGGTCTGCCAGCAGAATGATCGGTTTACCATGTGACGGCACCTGGATTGCTCCGAATGCAATACCATCGGAAATAATATCTGATGTTTCTTTTGGTGCGATAAACGGTCCTTCCAGTCTGCATCCCATACGGTCAAAATCGCTGGTCACTGTATATTCACTGTGAAGAAAAGTATCAATTCCCTGCTTGCTGAACATTCCATCCTGCGGTCCCATAACTACACGTAATGTCGCCTCCGTCTGGTCATATTCATCAATATCCAGCTTTCTGGAAAGGAAAAACGGCAGATAACGTCTCTTAATACGAAATCCGATATAATCTCCTGCCTGCAGTTTCCTGCCCTTGAATCCACCCAGCTTACTCTTTAAGTTTGTGCAGCGGCTTCCCATCACTACCGGAATATCCAGATAACTGGAGAACGCAATATAAGCCCTGCTTCCTGTTCTGGCACTTCCAAACTTCAGAACATCGCCCTTGTTCATATAAAGCGCAGTATACATCGGTGCAGGTTCTCCATTGATAGTCGGCTGGAAATCACCGCCTGTAATGGCAATAATAGTAGCTGATGTAAATTCAAGAGTAGGACCGATCAGAGTGATCTCAAGAACTGCCTCATTCTCCGGATTATCCAGAAGAAGGTTGGCGATTTTAAATGAACGGACATCCATAACACCTGCCACGCTGAATCCCTGGCTCTGATAGCCGGTTCTTCCCAGATCCTGTACAGTTGTCATCATTCCGCCTTTTAATATACGAATTCCCATCTTACACCTCTCCTTCGTGAACGATGCACTGGTATTCCCCACGTTCTACTAATTCTTTGATCCGTTTGTATTCTTCTTCATCGATTGGCACAAAACGGATATAGTCTCCTGCTTCCACCAGAATCGGCACTTCTCTCTCAGGATCGTACGTCTTTACAGGTGTCATGCCCATCAGCTGCCATCCTCCCGGAGAATCCAGAGGATAAATACCAGTCTGGGAACCACCGATACCAACACTTCCTGCATTAATCTTAATTCTTGGATTTGCAAGTCTTGGTGTATGGATTCTTTCATCCAGTCCGCCCAGATAACAGAAACCAGGCAGGAAACCAAGCATATAGATCAGATAATCTCTGGAAGAATGAATCTTGATCACTTCTTCTACAGATAACCCTGCATGCTCTGCGATATTTTCAATATCAGGTCCATACTCCCCGCCATAGCATACTGGAATTTCATAAATCTTCTTTTTCTCTTCCCCTGCCTTGATGTCCATTTTTACCAGTATCTCCAGTCTCTTCTTCAGATCATCAAAGGAAATTACACGGGGATCATAATTGATCAACAGAGAACAGAACGCTGGTATGACATCAACCACACCCTCGATATGCTGTTCTCTCATTAGCTGTACAGTGGCAGTGATCTTCCGGTTAATCTCCGGATTGATCTCTTTGCCAAATTCAACCAGAACAGAAGAATCTCCTTCTGTCAGTATTCTGATGTCCGGCATATTTCTACTCCTTATCTTTTTAAAATACATAAAAAGGTGCAACCTGGAAGATCACACCTTTTCTGAAAGCCAGCTGCTGTACCATGACAGCAGCCTGTTCTTACATTACTTGCTTACAGTAACTTACCAAGCTGAGAAATAAATGTGTTCACACCAAGGTAAGCAGTAAGGATAACTACTATGATTCCAAGGATCAGCAAAACCTTTGGATGATGATAGTTCTCTCCCATAATAGATTTCTTCTGAGATGCGATAAGGCAGATTGCAAGGGTGATCGGAAGGATCAGACCATTTACAGCGCCTGCAAGTACCAGCAGAACTGCCGGATTTCCCAGAATAAACATAATTGCTGTAGAGATTACAATAAACACGATGATGACTTTGTTCTCATTCTCTTCGATTTTCTTGTTGAAAGTCTTCAGGAATGAAACAGAAGTGTAAGCAGCTCCGATAATGGATGTGATCGCTGCGCACAGAAGAACCAGTCCTGCGAAACGGTAACCGATCTCTCCTGCACCCTGTCTGAATGCATCTGCAGCCGGGTTGGAAGCATCAAGTGTCACACCTTTTACTACAACACCAAGAACTGCAAGGAAAAGGAAGATACGGACAACAGCTGCAATGATCATACCCATAACTGAACTCTTGTTGATCTCTTTTAAGTTCTTCTCACCTGTAATTCCGGCATCGATCAGTCGATGTGCTCCGGAGAATGTGATGTATCCTCCAACAGTTCCTCCCATCAGAGTCAGGATTGCAGGAAACAGATTCTTAATACCAGCATCCGGTACAAAAGTATTCTTAATTGCATTACCTACCGGCGGTTTTACCATAATGATAACGATAAAGATTACAATAATCATCGCTGCACCAAGGACTTTGGTGATAGTATCCATGGCATTCTTTGCATTCTTGAACAGAAATACTGCAATTGCAAGTGCTCCGGCAAGTATGTAGCCGACTTTTGTCGGAATTCCAAGTAAGGTATTAAAACCAAGAGCTCCTCCGCCAACATTACCGATGTTAAATACCAGACCACCGAATACAATCAATGCTGACACCAGATAGCCAAGCCCCGGAAGAAGCCTGTTGGAAACTTCCTGTCCATGAAGTCCTGTCACGCAGAGTACACGCCAGATATTCATCTGCGCTACTGCTGCAAGGATTACAGAAACAAGGATTACAAATCCGAAACTTCCCTGATACTGTCCTGTGAATGTGGATGTCTGAGTCAGAAATCCAGGTCCGATTGCTGAAGTAGCCATAAGGAAAGCTGCGCCGAGCAGTGCTCCGCCATTCTTTTTCTTTTCTGCCATTTCATTTCCTCCTTTTATTAAGTTTTAATATTATTATCTTTCATTATACAAAATTTTAAAGTATTAAACAAGTAAAAAGTTAAAATCATGTCAAATTCATACAAATAAAGCAATAATTATAGAAAAAGGGAGCTGTCCTGGTTATTGCCATGAACAGCTCCCTTGCTGTATTTTATCTTTTGAAACTACATTTCAGCACCGGTACACAGTCTGAATCTGCCAAATTATTTCAGCTCTCTCAACTTCAATCGGTTCAGAATGTAAATTTATCTGCGAAGTATGCATCCAGTTCATCGATTTTAACACGAACCTGCTCCATAGTGTCACGGTCACGGATTGTAACTGCTCCATCGTTCTCAGATTCGAAATCGTATGTTACGCAGAATGGAGTACCAATCTCATCCTGTCTTCTGTAACGTTTACCAATGTTTCCACGGTCATCATATTCGCAGTTGTATTTCTTGCTTAACTGCTGGTAGATCTTCTCTGCACCCTCATTAAGCTTCTTGGAAAGCGGAAGTACACCAATTTTAACTGGTGCAAGTGCCGGATGGAAATGAAGAACTGTACGAACGTCATTCTTCTCTGCATCCAGAACTTCTTCGTCATATGCGCTGCACAGGAATGCAAGTACCACACGGTCAGCTCCCAGTGACGGCTCGATTACATATGGAATATATTTCTGTTTCTTCTCATCATCAAAGTATGTCAGATCCTGTCCGGATACGTTCTGATGCTGTGTCAGGTCATAGTCTGTTCTGTCAGCAATTCCCCACAGTTCGCCCCATCCGAACGGGAACAGGAACTCTACGTCTGTAGTAGCCTTGCTGTAGAAGCTTAACTCTTCTGCATCATGGTCACGGTAACGAACTTCTTCGTCTTTCAGTCCAAGAGAATGTAACCAGTTCAGGCAGAAGCTCTTCCAGTATGCAAACCACTCAAGGTCTGTATCCGGCTCGCAGAAGAATTCAAGTTCCATCTGCTCGAACTCACGTGTACGGAATGTAAAGTTACCAGGTGTGATCTCGTTACGGAAGGATTTACCGATCTGACCGATACCAAATGGAATCTTCTTACGGGATGTTCTCTGAACATTCTTGAAGTTTACGAAAATACCCTGTGCTGTCTCAGGTCTTAAGTATACTGTATTCTTGGCATCCTCTGTAACACCCTGGAATGTCTTGAACATCAGGTTAAACTGACGGATATCTGTAAAGTTATGTTTGCCGCATGTAGGGCATGGTACATTGTGATCTTTAATGAAGTTCATCATTTCTTCCTGAGACCATCCATCTACAGAGCTCTCCAGTTCAATTCCGTTCTCCTGGCTGAAATCCTCAATGATCTTGTCTGCGCGGAAACGCTCATGACATTCCTTACAGTCCATCAGCGGGTCAGAGAAGCTTCCCAGATGTCCGGATGCAACCCATGTCTGCGGGTTCATCAGAATTGCACAGTCAACACCTACATTGTATGGGGATTCCTGAATAAATTTCTGCCACCATGCACGTTTTACATTATTCTTTAATTCTACACCGAGATTACCGTAATCCCATGTATTTGCAAGACCTCCGTAAATCTCAGAGCCCGGATAAACAAATCCTCTTGCTTTTGCCAGAGCTATGATTTTGTCCATTGTTTTTTCCATGACCATTCTCCTCGTTCTTTTTTTATAAGATAGATAAGCAGTTATCATCCGGCTTACGAACAATAACAACTAAAGTAACTATTCATATTTATCAGATATCATCAAATCAGACAGGTATTCGCAATCAAAAACAAATACTTGCTTAGTCCGGTTAACGTAATGAATAGCTACAGCTAAAGTCATTATACCTGTAACTCTTTTCTTTTTCAAGATATCTCAGCTCATTATTTCCAGAATTTCCAGACTTTTGAACCGTTTTTCGGTATTCGAGGCAACATAAGTATGGATATGTCGCTCTAATTCATAAAGCACATCTTCTGTCACAGCAAAAGTATACAGCTTTCCGAGAGAAGTCGTTACTATGTACTGCATGGCATACAAAGCAGGGGCCGAAATTCTTTTTGCATCATTTACCTGTCCCAGACAATGCTTATCCAATATCCCGTGATTCTGCTGAGAAAAGAAAAGCTCCTCTCCCTCCTCAGGCTGTCGCTCACAACACACACAGTTAAACAACGAAGGGCACAAACCCTCGGCTGCCATCATGCGCAGTTCAAAAATGCACCTCACCAGTCTGTCCTCAATATGTGGATTCAGCAATGCTTTCACAGTTACGTACAGAAGATTCATTACTTCCTTTTCGTCTGTTCCTTCCTGTCCGAAATAATCCGCCAGTTCCAGAAAATAATACCCATAGTAGATTCCCGGCTGCTCACTGGCCAGTTCTACAAAATGATGAGTGATAGAAGCCTGATTCAGATTATAACTGGAACGTCCTTCATAAAGAGTAAACGTACCAAACACAAAAGGATTTGCAGCTGCCAGAAACTGGCTGTTCGGACGACGGGCCCCTTTTGCAAATGCTGAAATCTTTCCTCTTTCTCTGGTAAGAAGAACGATCCGCTTATCATATTCACCTACAGGCATCGCAGAAAGTACTACTCCCTGCACAGTTATTAAATCACTCATTTTCTCTGTTTCCTGACTATTATTTCTTAATTATCAATTTCTTATTCTATTACTTTTCATTCAATATCCTCAGCCGGTCTCAGAACTTTTGCAGACTGACTGAGGATAAATATGTTTTGCTCTGTTTAAATTTCTTTTTTGTCATAGCCAAAGTTCTTGATAAGGAAATCACTGTCTCTCCAGTCTTTCTTAACTTTTACCCAAAGCTTAAGATTAACCTTTGACTCCAGCATACGCTCAATCTCATATCTTGCATTACTGCCGATTTTCTTCAGCATGGCTCCCTGCTTACCAATAATGATTCCTTTATGGGACTCTCTCTCGCAGATAATAGTTGCATCAATATCTACGATCGGTTTCTTGCCCGGACGTGTTTTCATCTGATCAATAGCAACTGCAATTCCATGTGGAATTTCTGCATCCAGTGCATGAAGTGCTTTCTCACGGATCACTTCCGCCACAATCTGTCGCTGCGGCTGGTCTGTGACTGTATCTTCGTCATAGAACATCGGACCATATGGCAGATATTTAAGAATGCATCCTATAATATCCTCCGTATTCTGGCCTCTCAGAGCAGAACACGGAATAATCTCTGCGAAATCACATACTTTTCGGTAAGTATCGATTGCCGGAAGGATTTCCTCTTTTGAAACAGTATCAATCTTATTGATGATCAGAATTACCGGCACACCGATATTCTGAAGCTGTTCTGCAATATGGCGCTCTCCTGCACCGATAAAAGTGCTTGGTTCTACCAGCCACATGATGGCATCTACTTCTTTTAAAGTTCTCTCTGCCACCTGAACCATATATTCGCCCAGTTTATTCTTTGCCTTATGGATACCAGGAGTATCCAGGAATACGATCTGTCCCTCATCACAGGTATAAACTGTCTGGATACGATTTCTGGTTGTCTGCGGTTTCTTGGATGTAATGGCGATCTTCTGTCCGATCAGATGATTCATCAGTGTTGATTTACCAACATTCGGGCGTCCGATAATTGCTACAAATCCGGATTTAAAATTTTCGTTCATTCTTTCTTTTCCTTATATAATTTCTATACCGGCTGTTTTTTCAGCCGTTGATCAGTGATTTTACTTCCCACAGTATATCTGAAGCTTCAGATACCTTGCTTTCACTTCCAACTACGCAGATCTGATCTGCTGCCAGGATTGCTTCGATAATCTCTGCCAGTGCATGAATATCCTCCACTGATGCATTGAGGATCTGATCACGTTCCTTCTGGATCATCTCTTCCGTTACGCCGCAGAAATATGCGTTCTTAGAAACTGCACCTTTCATCTGAGGAGTCTTCGGCACGTCTTTACCACTGATAGTTCCAATGATATATTTTGTCATATCACGTTCATCAGCCTGGAAGTTTCTCACATACTCAGGAATTCCTTTGTATACGTCAAGTGTACGTTTCAGATGCGGATCACGGTAAGATACCAGATAACTTTCACCATTTCTCTTGAATCCGCTCATGCAGCCGTATGCACCGCCCTTTACACGAAGATTGATCCACAGATAATCATAACTTAAAATCACCTTCAGAATCTCCAATGCGCCTGTATACTCCAGTCCCTTCTTCTTAAAGTTACCGGTCTGTGCCACATACTGAACCTGTCCGGAAGTCTTGAATCCTTCATTCTTCTTTGTACAGGTCAGTTTCTCACCGGATATCTCCACAGGTTCTGTGCAAAGCCCTTTCTTTACGTCTGACGCCAGCTTCTTAACTGTTTCCAGAGATTCTCTCTCACCTGTATAACTGATCAGGAAATTCTCCGGACGGAGGATTTCTTTCATCAGTTTACGAAGTTCCTTTACAAGTTCATCTTTTCTCTGATCAAAATCCTTTTCCAACTGCTCAATAAACTGGTAATATCCGATTCCAGCCATCTCATCCTGGAAAGCTGCCATCGGAGAAGAATAAGCAGTTGCTCTCAGTACAGCTGTGGAATGTCCGGCACCTGTCAGACTTACCTGTGCACGGGATTTTACAGCTGCAATAATCTCATAAAGACGTTTGGTATCTTCCAGCCTGGAAGTATTCAGAATCTCCTGTATCATCTTGAACAGGAAGTCCATTTTAGGATAAAGTGCCTTTCCTCTTACAGAAAACATCGCCTGAAATGCTTCCGTTGAATCCGCTCTGTCAAACACTTCTACTCCGCAGTTGATACCACCTGTATTGGCATTGATTTCATTAAACAGCTCGCCATACGTGTAATCCTCTGTATCCACATATCCAAGTACAGATTTCAACAGCCCCAGATACGGAATCTGTTCCGGTGCAATATTGTCTGTCTTAAACATCATATCTACATATCCGATACCGTTCGTGCATACGTCATGATAAAGGAACAGGCTGTCATCTACAGATAATTCCTCATTTACAAACTTGCCTGCTTCTTTCTTAATGTCACTTCTTTTTAACATTGGGATGCATTCCAGTGCTTCAGGATCCTCTTCTGCTTCCTGATATGCTTCCAGAGCCTTGGTCTTCTCTGCCATAGCCTTCAGTTCCTGCTCAGAGAGACTGCGTCTGTATGCTTCCAGTTTCTCCTCCAGTTCTTTCTCACGCTGAGCAGCCAGCCCCTTCTTAGGCAGAAGTGTGAGTACACAGCCGTGCGGATTTTCAAGAAGATATTTACGGATCAGTTCTTCAAAATATCCCTCATTTACTGCTTTCTTCAAATTTTCAAATACTGTAAGCTGCTGTACCTGTGCAAAAGGATTTCCTTTCTCATACAGCCAGTTTCCCAGAATATCCAGACTGTACATCAGCCCCTTTGGATAAGAGGAAAAGTCCGCTTCACGATAGCGGAATTCAAAATAATTAATTCCCGCTTCGACTGCCTTCTTATCAATTCCATTCTTAACAATATCGCCAAGTACCTGTCTGATCACAGATACGAATTCTTCTTTCTTGTCCGGATTGGAACCCTTTGCAATCACTGTAAAGTATGGCTGGAGAATACCGTCGTCATAGGAACCATAGACATCCTTGCCAACTTTTGCATCAAGGAGTGCCTGCTTCAGTGGTGCTCCCGGAGCACTTAACAACGCATAGTCCAGTACCTCAAATGCCATTGCCATCTGACTGTCCATAGCATTTCCTGCAACCATATTGTAGGAAAGATAAGTGTTATCTTCTTCACTCTCATTCTCGGCAACCGGATATTCCAGTTCCACGTCCCGGCATGTTTCAAATGCTTTCTGCTCCTGAATTGTGGAATCCACATCGAGATAATCGAAATTTGACAGATAATGCTCGTTAAGGAATGCCAGTTTTTCTTCCATATCCATATTTCCGTACAGATAAATATAACTGTTGGATGGATGGTAATAAGTTCTGTGGAAATTCAGGAAATTCTCATAGGTAAGATCCGGAATATTCTTCGGATCACCGCCTGATTCACATCCATAAGTAGTATCTGGAAAAAGATGGTTCATGATCTCACGTTCCAGGACTTCATCCGGTGAAGAAAAAGCACCTTTCATCTCATTATATACAACGCCATTATATGTCAGTGGTCCCTCCGGCTGTTCCAGATGATAGTTCCAGCCTTCCTGACGGAAAATCTCTTCTCTTTTATAAATATTCGGATAGAATACCGCATCCAGATAAACATGCATCAGATTCTGAAAATCCTGATCATTGCAGCTTGCTACAGGATAGCATGTTTTGTCCGGATAAGTCATTGCATTCAGAAATGTGTTCAGAGATCCTTTTACCAGTTCTACAAAAGGATCCTTAAGCGGAAATTCTTTAGATCCGCAGAGCACACTGTGCTCCAGGATGTGTGCAACACCAGTACTGTCCTTAGGCGGTGTACGGAATGCGATATTAAATACTTTATTCTCATCATCATTCTCAATGAGCATGACCCTTGCACCTGTTTTTTTGTGACGCAGAAGCCATCCCTTAGAATGAATGTCTGTCAGTTCCTCTTCTTTCACAACTTCATAAGCTGTCAGATTATCTTTGTTCATGTCTGCCTCCAGTTATTTTGTTTCAGTTAGATCAGTCAGATTCCGCCTTCTCCCGGAAAGTGGGCTTCATAGGCTTCCTTCGCTGCTCTTGTGATAATATCAAGTTCTTCCTGCATATTGATATTACCAGGAAGTACAACCGCTGTCTCGTATACATCTTTCTGAAGCTTGTTCTTTATATTCTGCTCCCCTAACGGTACAATTCCGCATAATGTTGATCCGTAAGTTTTATCTTTCTCACAGATTTCCATATAAGTCTTGACCATATGGCAGCACTCTCTGTAAAGAAGTTCTCTGTGAAGTTCACTCTTCTCCTGGATCTCCTTGAATTTCATTTTTTCCAGGTTCTTAACGATTTCCCTGCGGGCACCTTTTGCCCCGAAAAATCTGCCACTGGCATCCTTGTTATATTCCATTGCCATCCAGAGTGCCAGATATCCGTCTGCACGCGTATTCGGACCTGCCTCTGACGGACCGCCATAGCGGATCTCCCACAGCTCCTTTCGGATCGCATTTGCCTCTTCGTCCTCTCCTGCCGCAATAGACTGGTCAAGGAACATTTTTCTCTTCATAGGTTCATATTCTCTGTAATAGAGAGCAATTGTTGGTGTATCTGTCATATTTTTATCCTCTCAGATTAGGGACAAAATATCTTTTGACCCTAATATCTTATTAGTCATTCAGCACAATTTATCCTCTCCGTTATCTACCGTAACCCGGCAGACACTTTCAAGCTCATTCCACCTGACAGATCAGACTTACTGTTCTTCATAAGTAAGCTCTGTCTCCGCAAGTGCCAGTGCCTCTTCGATAACCTGATCCATATCCATATAACGGTACATACCAAGTCTTCCGCCGAAAATCACATTCTTCTCCTCTAATGCACGACGCTCGTACTTGTCAAACAACTCGCTGTTCTTCGGATCATTTACCGGATAATACGGCTCTTTGCCCTTCTCCCATGCTGCAGGATACTCTCTGGTGATCACAGTTTTCGGCTGTGTACCAAATTCAAAATGCTTATGTTCGATAATTCTTGTGTACGGAACTTCATAGTCTGTATAATTGACAACTGCATTACCCTGATAGTTACCCATATCCAGGACTTCTGTCTCGAATCTTAAAGATCTGTATTCCAGCTCTCCATAGCAATAATCATAAAATTCATCGATCATACCTGTAAAGAGTATCTTGTCTGCCTGTGCAGTCAGCTCCTCTCTGTTTGCAAAGAAATCTGTATTCAGGCATACCTGTACACCTTCAAGAAGCTTTTTCACTATACGTGTGTAGCCACCTTTCGGAATTCCCTGATAAGGATCCTTAAAGTAGTTATTATCATAAGTATAACGCAAAGGCAGTCTTTTTATGATAAATGCCGGCA
>CAJLTE010000073.1 GCA_905209435.1 uncultured Blautia sp.
TAGGTGGATCAATTTTCCTCGTTAAAACTGGGTCAGTTTTAAGTATAAATCAATAATCGTCAGCAACATGTTCACGAAATCACGGGAAGCACAGCTACCGTAAATGGATGCCGTGAATGTCACAATCATCGTTTCTGCACAGTTTCCGGTGAGGCTATCCGAATGGGAAATTCTCATGTACACGAAGTAAAATTCCGTACAGATTTCTCCGATGGACACTACCATGAATTTTGCGGAACATCATCCCCTGCGATTGACGTAGGAAACGGAAAACACGTTCACTTTGCAAAAGCATTTACTGATACACGCGACGGACACAGACATCAGTTCCAGGTGGCGTCTTTAATTGACAGCCCAACTGATTTTGAATGTAACTGCAAAGAATAAACCACAATCTGGTTCTATCTGACCAGCTATATGGTATAAAAAATCAGAGGTGTGCAATACCGCCTCTGATTTTCTTCTGACTTTTTGAAAAGAGTTTGACAATTTTTTTTGCTATGCTATATTGACATCGTAAAATTTCGAATTCAGTTGATTCAAGTAAATCATTTTTATGATTTTTAAAAGGGAAACAGGAAAAGTGTCGCAGGATCATTACTCAGTGATTCGACGGCACTTTTCTTTGTGGTTTATCAATTGTTCTTATCTGTTTGGCTCTTCTCATTCCAGCAATCTGGAATGAATTAGTTCTATTTTCAATTTTATATATACAGAAATATGCTATAATATCTAAAGTTTTATCATAATGACAAAGTAACAGCGATTACAGAATACTGCTATACTGTTACAACTAACAATAACTGATCAGGAGACCCAAAATGGAACCATACTATTACAATCATATGACCAAACAACAGCAATCCGCCTACCACTGCATCCTCCAGGGCGTAAAAAATCTGGACACAGAATTTCAGATTCCGGTGCTGGCAGGAGAGGAGCTTTATAATGTATTTTTTCAGATGAGACTGGACCATCCGGAGATTTTCTGGGCGACCGGATATAAATATCGCTATTACAAAGATTCTCCCAATATCATTTTCATCCCGGAGTATCTTTTTGACAAAAACAAAGTACGTGAACACCAGAAAGCAATGACAGCCAGAATAGACAAACTGATCCGTCCGGCGCAGAAACTGTCCGAACTGGAAAAAGAAAAATATGTCCACGATTTCATCTGCGAAAATATCCGCTATGACAAATTAAAAAAATCCTACTCCCACGAGATCATCGGTCCGTTAGGACAGGGCGTAGGAGTCTGCGAGGGAATCGCCAAGGCAGTTAAAGTCCTATTGGATGCTTTGGGTGTCTGGTGCATCATCGCCATCTGCGGCAATAATCCGGACAAAGGTATCAAATACCGCCATACCTGGAATATCGTCAAGATCAACGGTACTTATTACCATCTGGATGCTACCTTCGACAACACTCTCTGTAAAAATAATACACATGAGAAAAATGAGAAAGATTCCGAAATCCGCTATGATTATTTCAATCTGGATGACCAGCAGATTTTCCGTGACCATGAACCACTGATCGCCCCTGCACCACACTGTACAGACCATGAACATTTCTATTATAAAGAAAAGAAACTGTCCTTTACCAAACAGGAAGACGTATACAAACGTTCCCTCCAGGCAGCCAAGAAAGGAAAAGGCCTCACCTTTCACTGGCGCGGTGGCTACCTTACCAGAGAAGTCCTTAACGAACTAATTACCCTCATCCGCAAAGCCGGAGCTGAGAAAAATAAAACTGCAGTGATCAGCATCAACTGGCCGCAGGCAGTTCTGCGCCTTTACTATACAGATATGCAGACACAGGAATCTGTCACAATGGAAGAAGCAAACGAAGGAGAGCAGGAAGAGTAGAAAAGCCATAATCACGTTGCATATAAACAATAACAGAATTATTACTTAAAATCACATATTGACAGATAAAAATAGTTGTACTATCATCTTTTTAGTTGATTGTACAACTATTTTATTATGTCGCTGAAGCGGTCCATCACAGGCGAAGCATCCTACAAGCAGGATGCTTCGCTTGTAAATCAGATAACGGAGGAGTTTTTATGGATGACACAGAAAGAAAAATGACAAAGATAGCCCGTGAAGTCAGTAAATTTACTGTCCAGACAATGAAAGAAGATGGCATTGGCACTGCCGAGTTTGATGTCATACATCTGGTGCGGCACAATCCGGGAATCACACAGACAAAAGTAAGAGAAACTCTGAAAATAGACAAAGGAGCCGCAGCCAAACGAGTCGCAAATCTGGAAACCAAAGGCTATCTAATCAGAAAACCGAACCCGGATGATGGCAGGAGCCAGCTGTTATATGCAACAGAAAAAGCAGAGAAATTGAAAAATTCCAAAGCACATATCGAATCTGTTTTCTACGAATGGCTTCTGACAGAACTGCCGCCGGAAGAAAAGGCAGCTTTCTGTCAGACTCTTGATACTCTGTACTGGAAATGCAAGCTACAGCGCCGTGCTGGTTTCGTAGATGTAACAGATTATCTGGCTCAAAAAAATCCAGCTGAAGAAAGGAAAGAAGCAGACAATGAAGCAGGAAAAACTTCAGCCCAATAAAATCCTTTCGTATTTCCGTATAGAATGGAAAGTACTTCTGCTCGTAACCATATCCGGTCTGATCTATAACCTTGGGCTTCTGGCAGGTCCCTGGTTCGAAGGACAGATGACAGAATGTCTGGTACGGATTCTGAACGGGATCAACCACTATCCGGACATGTTGAAACTTGTGATCGGCTACGTACTTATTATTGGCATCGTACAGATCTCACGATACATCAAACGATTCTATGTAAGACGTTTTGCCAATAACATAAACCGCAGAATGAAAGAAATCCTCTACAGTAACCTTGTTGTAAAAAGCAGAAACAGCCTCCGCGAAGAGGGGGAGGGTAATGTGATGACAAAGGCCATCCTGGATGTCGACGACTGCGTAGAGGGCATGCGAAAATTTACCACAGAAATCTTTGATACAGGAGTTGCACTGGCAGCTTACGCAGGAATGCTTCTCTGGTATGACTGGCGTCTGGCCTTACTCTGCATGATCTTTCCACCAATCTCTTATGTCACTGCAGAAAAAATGAAAACCATGATTCAGCGCACAGGTACAGCCTACAAAGAACAGTCCGGTACCTTAAGTGCCGCTACTTTGGACCGTGCCCAGAATGCGATCACATACCGTGTATTCGGATGCGAAAAAGAGAGACAGAATGCCTATGAGAAAAATCTCTCCGATTATGAAAGATCAGCGGTAAAAGCAAATATCTGGAACTCTATCATGCCGCCTGTTTATCGTATTATCTCCATGGCAGGAGTATTGTTCATCTTATATTTCGGTCAGAAAAATGTTCTTGGAAACGGATGGAAAACATGGGACATCGCAGCATTTACCACCTTTCTTGCATGCTTTGTGAAGCTCTCCGTTAAATCATCCAGTGCCGCAAAACTCTTTAACGCCGTACATAAAGCACAGGTCTCCTGGAAACGAATCCATCCTCTGTTAAACACGGCTCAGGAACAGACAGATGCTCCTGTACAGCAGGCAGGAAATCTGGAAGTGAAACATTTAAGCTTTACTTATCCGGATGGCAGAAAAGTATTTGAGGATGTTTCATTTAGTGCAAAACCAGGACAGATCATTGGCCTCACAGGACCAGTCGCATGTGGAAAATCCACACTCGGAAAAACCTTTTTATGTGAATCACCTTATGAAGGACAGATTCTCTTTAACGGAAAAGAGCTGATAAATCTGGATTCATCTGTCCGTACCGGCATTATCGGATATCTCGGCCATGATCCGGAACTATTCAATGACAGTATAGAAAATAATATTCTGATGGGCACTCACGAAAATGCAGATAAATTCCTGCAGATGGTATGCCTGAATAAAGAAGTATCTGAAATGGAAGAGGGCAAGCAGACTCTAGTAGGAAATGGCGGAGTCCGCCTCTCCGGTGGTCAGGCACAACGTCTTGCCCTTGCCAGAACCCTTTGCCATAAACGTCCAGTTCTTATCCTGGATGATCCTTTTTCTGCACTGGACAGGAAAACAGAACGGCATATTTTTAACAACATTCGACAGATTTCCAGCGATACAGTCATTCTCCTGATTTCCCATCGCCTGTACCTGTTTCCTGAAACAAACCAGGTTATCTGGATGGAAGATGGACAGACACAGATTGCCCCTCATGAAGAAATGATACACAGATCCGAAGAATATGCGAGATTATTCAATGATCAGAAAGGAGATGAGAGCCATGAAGAATAATGAAAACTACTATGAAAAGAGCAGCGCCAGCAGCAGTAGTAATACGAACACTGATCATAGCAATGCGAAACATAGCAACGACGTTAAAAATGTAATTTTTAATACTGTAAAGGGGCAGAAATTTCTGTTTGGCGGCATTGTAGTCACTGTACTTGGCGCAATCATCACTGCACTGATTCCTCCTTTGATCCTTGCAAAATTCGTAGATAGAATCACATCTGGAAAATCTGCATCTTTTCTGTTTATCCTGCTGTATTTCATCATGCTTGCCATTACCGGACTGATGGAATCAGCACGAGAGGGACTGCTTACCGTATTTGGACAAAAGATTACCCATGGACTCCGAAGCAGCCTGATGGAAAAATTTATAAATCTTACTACAGACAACATCAACAAACAGGAACCAGGAAACTTAGTATCCAGATTTGTCGGAGATGTAGATACTGTAGAGAATCTCTTCACATCCGGAATCATCAGTATGTTTGCAGATGCATGTAAAATTATCAGTATCCTGGCAGTGATCTGGTTCCAGAACCGTGGACTTACCTTTGTACTTCTGATTCTTCTTCCATTCCTGTTCTGGTTCACCAGACATGTACAGAAGAACATGCTCAAAGCACAGATAGAGAACCGTCAGGCAGTGGGAAGAGCCTCCGGACACGTACCGGAAACTCTCCATAACATCCGTACGATCCACTGTCTGAGAAAAGAATCCTACATGGAGAAGCAGTACGACCAGTACATCAATGAAAGTTACAAAGCGATGGAAAGAACCAACTTCTATGATGCGATTTATTCCCCTGTTATACTGATCCTGAATGCAGTTGTAGTAGCAGTTGTCATGCTGCTTTCCGCATCCGGTAATCCGCGTATCCTTACTTTGTTTGGAATGTCTGCCGGAACAGCAGTAGCAGTCATAAATTATATTTCCCAGATTTTCACACCTGTAGAAAGCCTTGGAATGGAAATCCAGACCATTCAGTCCGCTATCGCCGGAATCCACCGCATTAATGAATTTCTGACGTTGGATGAAAATTCTTTCTCAAAACAGACTTTGACATCAAGCCTCCCAGAAACTGAAAATACCAGTGTAATCAGTAAGTTTGATGGAAAATCTGATTCAGAGTATCTGCCGTTTGTAGAATTTAAAGATGTCACTTTTGGCTATGATGAGCATACTGTACTGGAACATATCAACTTCCAGATCATGGATGGCGATCAGGTAACACTTTCCGGCCGTACAGGTGCAGGAAAAAGTACCATATTGAAATTATTACTTGGACTGTATGAACCTCAAAGTGGAGAAGTTCTTATTCACGGAATCCCTGCCTTTCAAATTTCCCATAATAATCGCCGGAAACTCTTTGGTTATGTAGAACAGTCTTTTCATATGGTTCCGGGAACTGTAAGAGACCAGATTACTCTGTACGATGACAATATTTCTGAAGACCAGATCAGGGCAGTAGCCGAGATCACCGGGCTGCGCACTACCATTGAAGAGCTTGAACACGGTTACGACACTCAATGCAGGCCAGAAATATTTTCGCAGGGACAGTGGCAGCTTTTGTCTATCGCACGAGCAGCAGTAACTCAGCCATCTCTGCTCCTGTTAGATGAGATTACAGCCAATCTTGATGCCGAAACAGAGAAAAGTGTTCTTAGTGCGCTGAAACGGGTCGCTGAAAACAGAACTGTAATCTCTATTTCACACAGAACTTCTGCAGAACTTGGACGAATCATTACACTTTGACCAAAACAATCAACAATACAGATACTTTTATCTGCTTAACATTTCATCATAAATCAGAAGAATATTTGCTCAATAAATAATTATCTGACAACAATGTTTTTGCCATTGACTAAATATTTTTTTGATGATAAGATAAACATACAGATTTTAAATACATATAATAAAATTGTACGGGAGGAATCACTCATGAAAACACTTGAAACAAAGAACGCACCAGCAGCAATCGGACCATACTCACAGGCAAAAATGGTAGGAAACTTCGTTTTCGCATCAGGCCAGATTCCGGTAGACCCGGCAACAGGTGAAGTTGCAGGCGATAAGATTGAAACTCAGGCAGAGCAGTCCTGCAAGAACGTAGGCGCAATTCTTGAAGAGGCCGGACTTACATTTGATAATGTTGTCAAGACTACCTGCTTCCTTGCAGATATGGCAGATTTCGCTGCATTCAATGCTGTATACGAAAAATACTTCACAAGCAAACCGGCTCGTTCCTGCGTTGCTGTAAAACAGCTTCCAAAGAATGTTCTCTGCGAAGTAGAAGCTATTGCAGTAGCTGAATAATTTTTAATTACATTTTTGCTTAACCAAATAATTTCTGTAGGAGGAATGTTGCGGCATTCCTCCTTTTTTGGCTATTAGTTATCATCAATAATTAAGCATACCTTACTGCCATCCTTACTCCTAATACATATCCATGCGCTTCAAGCATTATGCAGAATAAAATATAAGTATTAGACATTCATACAAGTTCAATTTATAATGTAGATAGTCAAGCGGATATTTGCAATTTGAAGCAGGTGACCTGC
Organism: uncultured Blautia sp.; assembly: GCA_905209435.1. Next base: position 6,852 of record CAJLTE010000073.1, read on the forward strand.
TTGATTCGGTTAAATCTGGCTACACTGAAAGGCTGATATTATGAGATCAATATCCATATATACAATTACAAGAAACCAAAATATAACTTCTCTTTCAAAACTCGAACGTCAGTTATCCGGCCGGGAATATTTTCTGAAAATGCGGGCGTGGGAACTGGAAAGCATGAGATTACTGGTAAATCAGTTAGAAGCACATATGCAGAAAGTCTATTCCCTGCGCTTTTTCTATTCCTACCAGATTCCCAGACTTGGAAAAGAATTTGATCTTCTTCAGATCAAGGAGGATCAGATTATAAATATCGAACTAAAAAGTGGTGTAGTTTCTGACGAAGCAATCCGCAGACAGCTTATCCAAAACCGTTATTATCTTTCTGTACTTGGACGCCCCATCCAGTCCTATACCTACATCAGCAGCCGAAACCGACTTGTAAGGCTTACAAATCATGATCATATTGTAGACGCAGACTGGGATGAACTATGCCGGGCATTACAGAAAGATAGCAATGATTATCAGGGAAATATTGATGATCTGTTCCAGGCAGAGCTATATCTGATCTCCCCACTTACCGAACCGGCGCGCTTCCTGAAAAAAGAATATTTTCTTACTTCCCAGCAGAGAGATATCCAGCGCCAGATTCTGAGAAAGCTTTGCATAGGCCGATCTGGTTTTTTTTGCTTTACAGGTCTTCCCGGAACCGGAAAAACACTACTTCTCTATGATATAGCCATGAAACTGTCCAGACATCAGCAGGTATGTATTATTCACTGCGGTAGTGCAGGAACCGAATGGAAAATATTACATGAACGGTTACAACGTATGGCATTCCTTTCAGACGACCAGCTGATCGAAAACACACGATTGGAACATTACAGCGCAGTTCTGGTTGACGAAGCGCATTTACTTTCTTCTGAAAAACTGCAGATTTTATTAAAACAGTCCAATGGACATTTTCCCATAATCTTTTCCAGTGATTCCGAAGATGCAATATGCCCTGATGAATTAGCTTCAAATACGATGAAACTTATAGAAAACCTGCCCGACATTCAAATGTTTCACTTAACCAACCGCATCCGAACCAACGCAGAACTATCCTCATTTATTCAGAATCTGATGCATCTCACAGACAGAAAAACTTCAAAACCTTATCCTCATGTTTCCGTCGTATATGCAAATAATGAGAAAGAGGCCAGAACTTTATTAGATGATTATATCAGTCATAACTATCAATATAAATCACAGATCTATAATAATACCAGTGATATTAAGCGTCTCGTTGTTTTGATGGATGACCGCTATTACTATGATAAAAACAGATATCTTCGTTCCAAATACTGCAATAAAAAGAACTGGCCCGATGTCCGTAATCTGTTTCACCAGATGAATCAGGCAAAAGAAAATCTTTGCATAGTTGTCAAAGAAAATATATCTGTGTACGAGGCAATACTTTCACTTTTGCAGCCGGATATTTCCAGATAGTAAATTCAGTCAGCCAGAGAAATTCACAGCAGATACAAATGCTACCTCCTGCATAATACATTGTTTTCAAAACGAAACCAGCGAGGGAACGCAAGTGTAGATCCGGAAAATGAACACCTGATTCAGAAGGCAATTTCTCAGTTAACCCGCGGCAAAACAATAATCACCATAGCTCACAGACTTGCTACTATCAAGCAGGCAGAAGGCTGGCAGATACAATAAATCAGCAGATTTTTTGATTTGGTTTACTGAAAATGATATTCACTTATGCAAAATCCGTTGACGATACTAAAAGCTAATGATATATTATACATACAGTTAGTTGTATCTAACCCAGTGTATAAACCATAGTATTAACGGGAATGCTTATTACAAAAAAGGAGGAATTTTAAAATGTCAATGATTAATAAAGAAGTAAACGATTTTTCTGTCCAGGCTTATCAGAATGGGGAATTTAAAACAGTAACCAAGACAGATATCATGGGAAAATGGAGTGTATTTTTCTTCTATCCAGCAGACTTTACCTTTGTATGCCCTACAGAGCTTGAAGATCTTCAGAACAAATATTCCGATTTTCAGGCTGCAGGCTGCGAAATCTATTCTGTATCTACAGATTCTCATTTCGTACACAAAGCATGGCATGATTCCTCCGACAGAATTGGCAAGATCACCTATCCTATGCTTGCTGATCCTACCCATGCACTCTGTAAAGACTTTGAAGTTCTGATCGAATCCGATGGAATGGCAGAGAGAGGAAGCTTTATTGTGAATCCGGAAGGTAAGATCGTAGTTTATGAAGTAAATGCCGGCAACGTCGGACGTAATGCGGATGAACTTTTCCGCCGTCTGCAGGCAAGCCAGTTCGTAGCAGAGCATGGAGATCAGGTGTGCCCTGCTAAATGGCAGCCGGGAGCAGAGACTTTGAAACCAAGTCTTGATCTGGTAGGTATGCTTTGATGAAAAAGGAAAATTTCTATGATGTGGTAGTGATCGGAGGAGGTCCTGCCGGACTAACAGCAGCATTATATCTGGCACGTGCCTGCTACCGTGTTCTTGTGATCGAGAAAGAGAAATTCGGCGGTCAGATCACAATTACCGATGAAGTCGTAAATTATCCGGGTGTTGAGAAGACCAGTGGAAAAGAATTGACAGAAACCATGCGCAGACAGGCAGAAAATTTCGGAGCTGAATTTTTACTTGGCGAAGTTTCTGAACTGAAAAAAGCAGAGATCCTACCTAGAGCAGATATATGGGAAACAATTACAGATAAGGGCAGATACCAGAGTTTTGGGGTTCTCCTTGCAACAGGAGCGCATCCAAGAATGATCGGTTTTCCTGGTGAAGCAGAATTTCGCGGCCACGGAGTCGCTTACTGTGCAACCTGTGACGGAGAATTTTTCCGCGGAAAAGAAATCTTTGTAGTAGGCGGCGGCTTCGCAGCAGCAGAGGAGAGCGTATTCCTGACAAAATATGCAAGTCATGTGACAATTCTGATCCGTGGAAATGACTTCTCCTGCGCAGAGGCTGTTGCAGAAGTAGCTAAGAATCATCCTAAGATTACTGTCTTAACAAATACTGAGGTCGTCTACGTAGAAGGTGACCATATGCTGCGCAGGATCTGTTACAGAAACAAAAATACCGGAGAGGAAACCATCTTTGATTCCACGAATGACACTTTCGGAGTCTTTGTATTCGCAGGCTATGCCCCGAACACCGGACTGGTAAAAGAACTTGTAGCTCTGGATCCTCATGGATATGTAGAAACAAATAGAAACCAGCAGACCAACTGCCAGGGAATCTATGCCGCAGGAGATGTCTGCCAGAAAAATCTCCGCCAGGTGGTAACGGCCGTAGGAGATGGCGCCACAGCCGCTACAGAACTGGAAAAATATGCCGCATCCATGCAGGAGAAAACAGGGATTCATCCGGAAAAGCCGGTAAAAAAAGAAACAAAAACAGAAGTCAAAGCTTCCTCTGGTATTTTCTCACAGGATATCGTAAACCAGTTAAATGTAGTATTTTCCAGAATGGAAGGAAAACTACAGCTTGAGCTCCATCTGGATTCCCGTCCCGTAAGTCAGGAATTAATAACTTATATGACAGAACTGGAAAAATACACAGACAAACTGACCGTATATGAGAGTACCTCAACAGATCCTGCATCTTCACTTCCTTATGTGGAAGTGCTGACTGAATCCGGAGAAAAGACCGGATTAGCTTTTCATGGTGTACCGGGAGGACATGAGTTTACATCCTTTATCCTCGGATTATATAATGCAGCAGGCCCGGGACAGCCCCTTGATTCTGAGATCAGAGAAAAAATCCTAGCGATCAGCCATAAAATTCAAATGCAGATCCTGGTATCACTTTCCTGCACCATGTGTCCGGATCTTGTAGTAGCAGCCCAGAGGATTGCTTCCCTGAATCCGCTTGTAACAGCAGAAGTATACGATGTCGCTCATTTTCCGGAGTTAAAAGAAAAATATAACGTTATGAGTGTTCCCTGCCTGGTGATTAATCAGGATAAAGTATCTTTTGGAAAGAAGAACATCCAGCAGTTGCTGGAATTAATCTAAATCCGTTGTGCCGACAAGTTGATTCTTGAAACAATCTTGCAGGATAAATATTGACATTCCTTTATTTTCTGATATAATGTCCAAAGTCGGACGGCACATTGGGATGTGCCTTGCAAGGTGTCTCATATTTTGAGATTCCCGGATGGACATGATGATCATGAGCCAGATAAGATAACTTCTTATCTGGCTTTCTTTTTTAGTAGGAGGGATGAAATGGATTTACTAAAAGATAACCTGAAGAAACTATACCTGCGATTTTTAATTCCATCTCTTGGAAGTGCGATGGTAATGTCATTTATACACTGACAGATGCGATCGTCTTTCGTTTTGCTGGCTGGTTGGATTAATAAGACAGGTATCAACAAATTGTTACAAGTGCATTGTCATTTTACTGATGGATGACAATGCACTTTTTTGTTATTCTTAAATAGTGTACATAAAGGATACCATAGACTCCGAATGTCAAATATCCAGACAGATCAGTTCCAACTCAGAGAACAGGTCTGTCTTTTTGGAGTTATTATATAGGTAAGAATTCTGCCATTGGCAGGTTTTTATAAACATGAGAGGAGAGATTTTTTATTATGAACAAACTAAAAAGGTACCTTTTATTCTTAGTGGGGCTGTTTATCAACTCCCTGGGAGTCAGTCTTGTAACCAAGGCAAGTCTTGGTACATCCCCGATTTCATCTATTCCCTATGTATTAAGTTTGAATTTTCCTTTCACACTGGGAAATTTCACAATCGTCTTCAGTCTGCTGCTGATCGCACTGCAGATTCTCATTTTAAGAAAGAACTTTAAGATAGAGAATATTCTTCAGATTCCTGTATCCATTGCGTTTGGATATTTCATTGACTTTACCATGTATCTGTTTTTCTGGGTTAATCCGCAGAATTATTTTATGAAAGTAATCGCTTTGCTCATAGGATGTCTTGTACTTGGATTTGGTGTTTATATTGAAGTAGTAGCAGATGTTGTTATGCTTCCGGGCGAATCCTTTGTCCGCGCAATTGTCCAGACCTGGCATACAAATTTCGGAACAACGAAGATCATCTTTGATTCTTCTATGACAATTATTGCAGGTGTTCTTTCTTTTATTTTCTCCGGCAGATTAAACGGTGTGCGTGAAGGTACTGTTATTGCAGCTTTACTGGTTGGTTTTATCGCAAGATTGTTCGGAAAGAAACTGGAATTCGTAAAGCCATACCTGTTCCCGGAAGAGTACAGAAACGAAACTCAAACTTCTGCCAAATCCAAAGCAGAAGAAAATGCAGCACATAAGAATGTAATCGTTATCGGCAGACAGTATGGATGCGGCGGTCATGATGTCGGAAAAGCACTGGCTGAAAAGCTGGGTTATGAATTCTATGATCAGGAAATTATCAAAATGATTGCCGGAACCACTGGCATGACCTCCGAATTTATACGTCGTAAAGAAGAGACTATGACAAACAGTCTGTTATATGATTTTGTAAATCAGATGTATTTATATGGAAGCAGAGAAGAGGAAGCTCCAAAGGATAAGATCTTCGAGGCCGAATCAAACGTTATCAAAGATCTGGCTAAGAAAGGAAACTGTATCATCATCGGAAGATGTTCTGATTATGTTCTTCGTGAAGATAAGAACGTACTGAAAATATTCTTAAGTGCACCATTGGAAACACGTATCAAACGTATTATGCAGAAATTAAATGTAACCTCAAAAGAAGCTGAACAGCAGATCCGCAAAGAAGATAAACGCCGCGCAGATAATTATCGCTATTATACAGGACGTATGTGGGGAATGTCTGCCAGCTTTGATCTTGCATTAAATACAGAATTGGGTATGGAATATATCGAAGAGTGCGTACAGAAGGCTTTATAAATATTTTGTATGACATAAAAAATCGGGAAGAAATCCAGTTACATCGTTTTCTTCCCGATTTTTATCTTATTATTACTTTTACATAGAAAAATTAAATTTCTTTTATCTTACAAGACTTCCTTTCATGCTCTTATTCAATGCTGTAATAAGAACTGCAGATACTGCCAGACACAAGACTCTGTCCGCATAATCTGTAATAAACTGGACAATAAAGCAGCTTCCTACCATTCCAAGCGGTGTTTTGGAAAGAATCTGAACTAAAATAGAAGATCCTGAGGATGTAATTCCACCAAACAAAAACGCAGTAATACAGGAACTGATCAGTGTAGATGGAAGTGTGATCACAACAGCAGCAGGAAGGATCGACCATTTTTTCGGCTGCCATTTTCTGTATACAAGACCAGTCACAAAACCAAGTACAATTCCAACAGGTGCATAATACAGGGAATAAACATCCACAGTCATTCCCATTAACAGACCACTGAGTAAATTTGGAAGCATTCCATAAAACGGTCCCAGAATGGATGCCACAAATACTGTTCCGATACTGTCCAGATAAATAGGAAGTTTCAAAAGCAAAGCAATCTGTCCACCTACAAAATTAATACAGATAGCAAAAGCAATCAGACAAATCTTATATGCTGTCATTTTTCCGTTCATTTTTTCTGTCTTCATCATATTCAATTGCGCTCCTTTAAATCAAATCCTGTAAAATATCCAGTTCTTCCGGTTCCATGTCAAGAATCCGTGAAAGGAATAACTGGAAAAATGCATATACATCTACCTCAGTCAATACCTTTGTATTTGTAATCTTTCGATAGAAATTCATAGAGTCTACCACTGACTGACCAAGAGATATTCCTGTTGTTTCAATCTGTACATAAGACTCAAATCCCTCACAGATCGCAGGATTCAGGAAATACGCAACCGCAAGAGGATCATTGATCACACAGCCAATGATATGTTCCCATTCCCAGTGAAAATCAAAATAAAACTTCGTGATTTTCTTTATAAATTCACCGGTCTCTTTATTCAACCGACAGATATACTCCAATAGAGTAGGAGTAAGGACAATCTTTCTTGTCACATCCAGCCCGATCATATGGATCTTTTTCCCAATCTCATGTGTCGTTGCATATACCAGTGCAGCCGCGTCCGGATCACACCAGTAATTGTACTCAGCAACAGGAGAGCAATTTCCATGACTCTTAAATGTACCACCCATAGATACCAGTTCCTCTATACGGCAAAATGCCTCTCTGTCTTTCCGGATCAGTACAGCGAGATTCGTCATCGGTCCCAATGCGATCACAGAAACCTTTTCTCTTTTCAAAATATCAGCCATAAAATCCACGGCTCCCATTTCCTGCTGCCAGCCCTCTACTTCAGGCAGGAAACTCTCGCCAAGTCCATCTTCTCCATGAGTATCCAGCGCGTTCACATAGTCACGTTTTAAAGGTTTACTTTCACCGATATACACCGGAACATCCAGTCTGTTCATCTGTTTCAGAACTTTTTTTGCATTTCCGGCTCCCATTTCAACAGGTGAGTTTCCACAGACAATTGTGATTCCAACCACCTCAATCTCAGGAGATTTCAGCGCAAGCATAATAGCAAGGCTGTCATCAATCCCCGGATCACAGTCAATGATTACTTTTCTTTTTTTCATTATTTTCCTTTCCAACTGGTGATCAAAATAAAAAATGCCTTTGTTTATCACCTCCAATAAACAAAAGCATCAGTAAAAAAACTGCAGCAACAGCAGCCTGATTTTCCATTTTTTACTTTGCCTAGTTTTTTATACTGGGAGGTTCACGAACCAGTTTCGACAAATATTTTAGCATAGGTTTCTTTTGGTGGCAATACCATTTTAGATTTTTTCTGGTAGAGTCATATAGACAGAACAATAAGACATTCAGCAATGACAGCTTGTTATTCTTCTTTAAACAGCGTATACTAAAATTATTATACTTGTTCAAGAGCTTACAGAGCAATTATGCGGATAATTTGCAATCCGTTTCGCTACTTGCTCATAACCGAATAGTTACAAAGCATCAAACAACAAAGGAGCTTACATTCACATGGATACCAGAGACATTCGCTGTTTCCGTCTTGTATACGAAGAACGCAGCATCAACAAAGCAGCACATCAGATTTTTATCACCCCTCAGGGATTAAGCCGTATTATCGTAAAACTGGAAAACGAACTCCAGACCCAGCTTTTCCAGCGTACTGCAAACGGAACGATTCCCACAGAAAGTGGTCATTATTTCTATACCCAGAGTCAGGAGCTCCTTTACCATTTAGAAGATCTGAAGCAAAAAATGCAGCAGTTAAACCATCGTCAGCGCACCATCCATATAGGTTTTGCCTGTGGCTCGCTTAACGTACTGCCGCTTGAACAGATTTCCCATTTAACTGACTCCTTCCCCGAACTGCAATTGCAATGGGATGAGCTGGAGAATCAGGAAGTAACCGAAAAACTCCTTGACAGTACCTTAGATGCCGGCTTTATGATTGGAACCTGTTCCCATACGGAACTGACATCTACAACTATCTATACCGGAAAAATGAATGCCATTATCTATCAGGGACATCCTTATTATGACCGGGACATTCTCAGCATCCAAGATCTGCAGGAACAGCCGCTAATTTCCATGAACCAGAAATATTCCAGTTATCATAATCTCATCCAGCGCTGCAGCGATTTCGGTTTCACCCCCAACATCGTGATCAGCACTATGGAAAATCCGTTAATCTACCGCTTTTGTCAGGAAAAAGCAGGGATTGGCATTGACGCAGATATCCATCCCGAAGAAGAACTGCCTGCAGGACTTCGCAAAATAGAACTCCAAGATACTATTCCATGGAAAATCTCTCTGGTCTGTCGCAAAAATACCATTAACGATGAAATCATTTCCAGACTTCAGGAAATCTGCAGGAATCTGTAGGCAAATATAAGTCTGCGATTACTGGTATGTGAGAAATAAGGATAAAATAAGTCAAAGAGACTGATTCGAAATAGATAGCCTCTTTGATTAATTTCTTTACAGTTTCCATCCCACAGCCTGTTCACGTCCGGTAATAAAATGACGATAGATGCCGTCTTGTTTCATAAGTTCATCGTGTGTTCCATGCTGAATGATCTGGCCGTTATCTACCACAAGGATCTGAGCAGCATTACGGACAGTTTTCAACCGGTGGGCAATCATAATAACGGTTTTCTCGTGTGTCAGTTCATTAACGGCCTCCATCAGCTCTTTTTCATTTTCCGGATCAATGTTTGCTGTTGCTTCATCCAAAATGATGATTGGCGCATCTTTCATCATAGCGCGGGCGATGGAAAGTCGTTGACGTTCACCACCTGAGAGCGATCCACCCGCTTCTCCGATAACTGTATCATAACCTTTTGGCAGCTTCATAATAAACTCATGGCAGCATGCTTTTTGGGATGTTTCTATCACTTTTTCCATAGATGTATCCGGCTGACCAAAACGAATATTGTTTGCAATCGTATCATGGAACAGATATACATTCTGGAATACAAAGCTGAAATTTTTCATCAGACTGTCCATGTCATATTCACGCACATCATATCCGCCCAGAGTGACGCATCCGCTGTCCACATCCCAGAAGCGGGAGAGCAGATGACAAAGGGTTGTTTTACCGCCACCGGAAGGTCCAACAATAGCTGTCGTTGTCCGCTCCGGGATACTCAGTGTGATACCGTTTATGATTGTTTTTTCACCATACGAGAAGTGAATGTCTTCTGCACGGAGGTCGTAGCAGTCCGGTTTTAGTTCTGCTCCGGAAATATCCATTGCAGGAAGATTCAAAATGTCAGTTGCCTGATTCACACAGGTATCCACTACCCGAAGCAGACTTGATTGTGTACCGGCCTGTTCCAGCCCTTCCGTGAGCAAAAAGGAGCAAATTGCCAGCATGATACAGTTTAGCAATTCCATTCTGCCATTGGTATAGAGTACAAGAGACAAAACCACAACACCTACATCAATGAGCTTGCATATCAAAAAGTAGAAAATCTGGTAAGAGAAAGTTTTTGGAATGTGTATCGTCCAGGATGCC
>CAJLTE010000074.1 GCA_905209435.1 uncultured Blautia sp.
CTGTGGGAGCAAGAGGAATGATCGGAAAAGGTGCCCGCCTTCCGGAAGTAGTAGAAGCCATGAAGAAATATGACGGTGTATACTTCGGCGCGATCGGCGGCGCTGGTGCACTTCTTGCAAAATGCATCAAGAAAGCGGAACTGATCGCATATGAAGATCTGGGAGCAGAAGCGCTTCGTAAATTATATGTAGAGGATATGCCGCTTGTAGTTATCATCGACTGCGAAGGTAACAACCTTTACGAAGAAGGAAAAGCAGAATATCTCAAAGAACACGGAGATAAATAATTCTGCAGATACATAAAAAATAACTTCCATATGCTGTATCGATATACAGTGTATGGAAGTTGCTTTATATAATGAAAATAAACTGGCTCAGAAGACCGTTATGCTCTATCTGTTCCGGTGAATATTGGATTATATATATTGTATCCAATATATAAAAATCATATAAGCGATAATATGAATTATATCTTTTACATTTGACCTATAAACGTATAACATAAATAAACGGTAAAAGAATAAATGCAGTTATCCATAATACAAGCGATAACTGCAAATAAACTTGAACGGGGAAAATTATGAAAGATCATAATCAACACGAGATACAGATGTCGGAAGCTTTTTTTAACAGCGCATTTCTGGCGCTGTCAGGAGGTTTTCAGGACGCTTATACCTATAATGCGAGAAATGAAGTATTCTGTAATGCACAGACAGGAAACGTCGTACTTATGAGCCAGCATTTCATGGCAGGAGAGCTGATGGCAGGGCTGAGTTATTTCTTTCCCATCGTCTTTTTTGCATTTGGTGTATGGGTCGCAGAGAAAGTTCAGGCAAATTTCAAATATGCAAGAAAACTGCACTGGAGGCAGAGTATTCTTCTTGCAGAGATTCTGATCCTGTTTGCAGTAGGTTTCATACCGACAGAATACAATATGCTGGCAAATGCCATGGCATCCTTTGCCTGTGCAATGCAGGTACAGTCTTTCCGTAAGGTAAACGGCTATTCCTATGCAAGCACCATGTGTATCGGAAACCTGCGCAGCGGTACTGCAGCCTTATCCGGATATTTCCGTGAGAAAAAGCCGAAACAGCTGGAACAGGCAATGTATTACTTCGGAATCATCTTCATGTTTGCAGTAGGCGCAGGGATTGGCGGAAACTTATCCATTCACTTCGGAATCCGGATGATCTGGGTTTCCTGTGGATTCCTTATGATCAGTTTCTTATTAATGTTTGTAGAGAAATACAGCCGCTTTCACGAGGAGCATGGGCATAAAGAACCGCATCATTCCTAATTAATATAAAAACAAAACGATACGATATTAAGAAAGCTGTTCGTAAACGATTCATTTACGGACAGCTTTCTTATTTACTATATTTAGTTTAATTCAATCTCTTCCAGCTCTTTAGACGGAAGTTTCTCCGTAGAAGAAGCCAGATAACTCTTCAGTGCTTTCGCAGCTTTTGCATACGGTGCATTAGTTCCTGCACCACCCATACATCCGCCAGGGCAGGCCATACCTTCGATCATACAGCCATTTAACTTGCCGACTTTCGCCAGAGTCAGCATCTTTTTACATTCTGCAAGACTCTCCGCATGTTCAATATGTACCGTTACATCCGGGTAATATTCTTTCAGACATGCTTCAATCGCACCTGCAACACCGCCTGCAACCGCATAGCCACGACCTGCAGCAGTGGCATCATGCAGACTCTCCGAAGCCTCTACAGCAGCAGGATCAATTTCCTTTGCATCAAAAAGTCCCCACAATTCTTCAAAAGTAATAACAAAATCAACATCACTTCTTACAGAACTACGCATAGCCTCCAGTTTCTTGGCAGCACACGGTCCGATGAATACAACCTTTGCATTCGGATGCTCTTTCTTAATACTTCTTGCAGTAGCAACCATTGGAGTCAGTTCCTGGGAAATGTTATCGATCATAGTCGGGAACTGCTTTTTTGCAAGCATAGACCAGGACGGACAGCAGGAAGTAAGCAGGAATGGAAGATTACCGGTGGCAACTTCTTTTGCATAATGGTGTGCTTCACTGATGGCGCCGATATCTGCACCAAGGGCAACCTCATATACATTGGTAAATCCAAGTGCTGTCAGTGCAGCATGGAATTTACCCGGAGTTACTGCATCACCGAACTGACTGATATAGGCAGGCGCAACCTCTGCAATGATCTCATTTCCTTCGCGAAGTGCATGCGCCAACTGGAAAATCTGAGATTTATCAGAAATCGCTCCGAACGGACAGCTCACCATACACATACCACAGGAAACACACTTCTTATCATCAATCTGTGCACGTCCCTGCTCATCACTTCCAATTGCTTTTACACCACAGGCACGTTCGCATGGACGTTCTTTATGGGCGATAGCATCATATGGGCAGACAGATTTGCACTTTCCGCATTTCACGCACTTTGTCTGATCGATATGAGATTTGCCGTCTACCATAGAGATTGCGCCCTTTGGACAGGTCTGCATACATGGATGAGCTACACATCCTCTGCACATATTGCTGACCTCGTACATATTGGAAGGACAGGCAGAACATGCAGATGGAATGACCTGCATAAGAGGCGGCTCGTAATATTTCTCATCAATATTGGAAGCTTCAACTCCTGCAGTCAGATGAACCGCTTTGTTCTCCGGACGGAGAGAAAGACCCATAGCCAGTCGTACACGTTCGCTTGCAACTGCACGTTCACGGTAAATGCTCTCACGGTACTGTGCGCGCTCCTGAACAATATTGTAAGGAACTGCCTCAATGTCGTGGATCAGGGAGTCATCTGTAGACTCAAAGCCAAGCTTTGCTACCTCTCCAAAAATTTTGCGCCGGATCTGCTTTACGGGTGTATCAAGAGTTCTCATATTCTTTTGTTTTCTCCTATAATTTTATTTCCGCGCTCTTTAACGATAAAACTATATCAAAAAGAGAGGAAATTGTCATGTTTTTTATTTAACACACTTGTTAAAGAAATTGCTTTTCATCAGCATACATTAAGAAAAATTATAAATATATAGAATATAATAATAAATAATTTTCAGAAAAATCCGAAAATGATATTGTGAAAAATAACGACATATTGTATAATATCAACAGCACATATGTTTAAAATAACTAAAGTTGCGTGGAGATCAAAAAACATATTTAAGGAGGGAACCGAATGTTAGATCAGTCTTATTACAGAAAAGCGGATGAGATCATCGAATACTACGGACGAAAAGCGGCATCTCTGATCCCGATCATGCAGGACATTCAGGCAGAGTACCGTTATCTTCCGGGAGAACTGCTCACCTATGTAGCGAAGGAGATCGGAGTAAAAGAAGCCAAGGCATACAGTGTTGCCACATTCTATGAGAACTTTTCCTTTGAGCCGAAAGGAAAATATGTCATCAAAGTATGTGACGGAACAGCCTGTCATGTAAGAAAGTCCATGCCTGTAAAAGAAGCTCTGATGAAAGAACTTGGGTTAAGCCATAAGAAGCATACAACAGACGATATGCTCTTTACAGTAGAGACCGTTTCCTGTCTTGGTGCATGCGGACTTGCGCCGACGCTGACTGTAAATGATGAAGTACACCCGAAGATGACTCCTGAGAAAGCTGTCGAACTTTTGAATGAATTGAGAGGTGAGTGCGTATGAGTATTAATAGCAGGGACGACCTGTTAAATAAACAGGCAGAGGTAAATGAACAGATCAAATCTTACACCTGTCGCGTTCTTGTCTGTTCAGGTACTGGATGTATCGCATCCGGAGCACAGAAGATTTATGATGAGATGGCAACACTCTGTGAGAGAATTGACGGCGTAACAGTGGAAATGCAGAAGGACGTGCCTCATGTAGGCGTAGTCAAAACAGGATGTCAGGGCTTATGCGAACTTGGACCTCTGATGAGAATCGAACCGTACGATTATCAGTATGTACATGTACAGCCGGAAGACTGCAAGGAAATCGTAGAGAAAACCATTCTGGAAGGTAAACCGGTAGAGAGACTGTTTTACAAGGATCATGACTCTGTCTGTCCGCATCCGGATGATATTCCATTCCTGAATCAGCAGACACGTATCGTTCTGGAGAACTGCGGTAAGATAGATGCAGAATCCATTGATGAATATATTGCTGTAGGCGGCTATCAGGCCCTTGCAAAAGTTGTTGGAGGAATGACTCCTCAGGAAGTAATCGATGAAGTGACCAAGTCCGGTCTCCGCGGCCGTGGCGGTGCAGGTTTCCCTGCAGGCAAGAAATGGTCTCAGGTTGCACGCCAGGCAGAGAAGACCCGTTATGTAGTATGTAACGGTGATGAAGGTGACCCTGGTGCATTTATGGATGGTTCCGTAATGGAAGGTGATCCATATAAGATGATCGAAGGTATGACCATTGCAGCTTACGCAGTAGGTGCAGAAGACGGTTATATCTATGTTCGTGCAGAGTATCCTCTTTCTGTAAAGAGACTGAGAATGGCAATCGAACAGGCAGAGAAATATGGTCTGTTAGGTGATAATATTTTAAATTCCGGTGTAAACTTCCACTTGCATATTAACAGAGGTGCCGGAGCTTTCGTATGTGGAGAAGGTTCAGCCCTTACCGCATCCATCGAGGGTAACAGAGGTATGCCTCGTGTAAAACCGCCTCGTACAGTAGAGAAAGGTCTGTGGGGCAAACCTACAGTTCTTAATAACGTAGAAACTTATGCAAACGTACCGAAGATCATTCTTCAGGGTGCTGACTGGTTCCGCACTATCGGTACAGAGGGAAGCCCTGGAACAAAGACCTTCTCACTGACCGGTTCTATCGAGAATACAGGTCTGATCGAAGTTCCTATGGGAACTACGCTCCGTCACATTATCTATGATATCGGCGGCGGCTTAAAGAGTGGTGCAGCATTTAAGGGTGTTCAGATCGGTGGTCCGTCCGGCGGATGTCTGATCCTTGATCAGTTAGATGCACCTCTTGACTTTGATTCTGTTAAGAAATTAGACGCGATCATGGGATCCGGCGGTCTGGTAGTTATGGACGAGAATACCTGTATGGTAGAAGTTGCCAGATTCTTTATGAACTTTACCCAGCGTGAGAGCTGCGGTAAATGTGTTCCGTGTCGTGAGGGTACCAAGCGTATGCTGGAGATCCTGGAGAGAATTGTAGCCGGAAAGGGCGAGATGTCCGATCTGGATGAACTGGAAGAACTTGCAAACATGGTTCAGAACATGGCTCTGTGCGGACTTGGCAAGAGTGCGCCTCTTCCTGTAATCAGTACTCTCAAACGCTTCCGTGATGAATATGAGGAACATATCCGTGACAAGAAATGCCGTGCAAAAGTATGTACAGCACTTCGTCAGTTCCACATTAATCCTGAGTTCTGTATCGGCTGTGGCAAATGCGCGAAGAACTGCCCGGCAGGTGCGATCTCAGGCAAGATCAAACATCCACATCACATTAACAACGATATCTGTATCAAGTGCGGCGCCTGCAAAGACAACTGTAACTTTGATGCTGTATACGTGGAAGCATAGAAGGGAGGATACACTATGGGCCATATGATAATTGACGGTAGAAAGGTAGAATTTACCGATGAAAAAAATGTCCTGTCTGTCATCCGTAAGGCAGGGATCAATATTCCGACACTGTGCTACCACTCAGAGGTATCCACTTTCGGTGCCTGTCGTTTATGTACAGTAGAGGACGACAGAGGCAAGACTTTTGCTTCCTGTTCCGAAGAACCAAGAGACGGAATGGTGATCTACACCAACTCCGGACGTATTAAGAAATACAGAAAACTGATCGTTGAGCTGCTTCTGGCAGCACACTGCCGTGACTGTACAACTTGTGTAAAGAGTGGCGAATGTATTTTACAGGAACTGGCACACCGTCTTGGTGTTCAGAATATCCGTTTCGAGAATACCAGAGAATACCATGAACTGGATACAAGTTCCCCGTCTCTGGTACGTGATCCGAATAAATGTATCCTCTGCGGCGATTGTGTACGTGCCTGTGAGGAACTTCAGGGAATCGGTGCATTAGGCTTTGCATTCCGTGGAACAGAAGCTATGGTAATGCCGGCATTTAATAAGAAGATTGCAGAAACTGAGTGCGTAAACTGTGGTCAGTGCCGTGTATACTGCCCGACAGGTGCAATCTCCATTAAGACTCATATGGATGAGGCATGGGAAGCACTTGCAGATCCGAATATCCGTGTTGTTGCACAGGTTGCTCCTGCAGTACGTGTTGCAGTTGGTGACCATTATGGACTGACCAAAGGTAAGAGTGTTATGGGTAAGATCGTCAATGCACTTCACAGAATGGGCTTTGACGAAGTTTATGACACCTCATTCAGTGCTGACCTTACGATTATGGAAGAGAGTGCTGAGTTCCTTGACAGAGTTAAGAAGGGTGAGAAACTTCCGCTTCTTACATCCTGCTGTCCTGCATGGGTAAAATTTATTACAGATCAGTACAAAGATTATATTCCGAATCTTTCTACCTGCCGTTCTCCTCAGGGAATGCTCTCAGCAGTTATCAAAGAGTACTTCCGTGATCCAGAACATGCAGCAGGCAAGAAGACAGTTATGATCTCTATTATGCCTTGTACAGCCAAGAAGGCAGAGGCAGTCCGTCCGAACAGCTTTACAGACGGCGAACAGGATACAGATATCGTTATCACAACCACAGAGCTGCTTCGCATGATCGACAACTTTGGTCTTGATTTTGCAACTCTTGATCCGGAAGCGTGTGATATGCCGTTCGGTTTCGGCTCCGGTGGTGGTGTTATTTTTGGTGTTACCGGTGGTGTTACAGAGGCAGTTCTTCGTCGTCTGACTCCGGACCACAGCAAAGAGACTATGCATGAAATCGCTGAGTGTGGTGTTCGTGGTGATGAGGGAATCAAGGAATTTACAGTTCCTTATAATGGAATCGACCTTAAAATCTGTGTTGCCAGCGGCCTTGCAAATGCGAGAACTGTTATGGAACAGGTTAAAAATGGTGAGAAAGAATACCATCTGATCGAGATTATGGCATGCCGCCGTGGATGTATCATGGGTGGCGGACAGCCTACGAGATCCGGTGACAGAACCAAGGCTCTCAGAGCTAAAGGACTGTACAATGCAGATAATACAACTATCATCAAGAAATCCGATGAGAACCCGTTAGTTCTCGAACTCTACAACGGACTTCTGAAGGGGAAAGAGCATCATCTTCTTCACAATGAATCCTATTAAAAAATATCTGTTGTATTAACAGTTAAAAACATGTCCAAACGATAAATAGAATAATTTAAAGCTCCCCTGCATATTTTATAACAATACATGAAGGTTGTGTGTAAATATGCAAGGGGGCTATTTTTATGGAAAATTTTCAGGTGTACCGTGATATTCAGGCCCGTACAGGGGGAGATATATACATAGGGGTCGTAGGACCTGTTCGCACAGGCAAATCCACTTTTATCCGCAGGTTTATGGAGATTGTGGCGCTTCCTCAGATGTCCGAAGTCAAGCAGACAGAGATCAGAGATCAGCTTCCTCTGAGCGGTTCCGGCAAGATGATCACTACTGCAGAAACTAAATTTATCCCCAAAGAAGCAATTCCGGTAACGCTGGGTGGAGATCAGAAAGTAAAGATTCGTTTGATTGACAGTGTAGGATTCCTGGTAAAAGATGCTGCCGGACACATGGAAGACGGTAAAGAACGAATGGTAAAAACGCCATGGTTTGAACAGGCAATCCCATTTCGTGAAGCAGCCCGCATCGGAACACAGAAAGTGATCGAGGAGCATTCAACTATCGGAATCGTGATCACATCTGACGGCAGCTTCGGTGAACTGCCAAGAGCAAATTTTCTGGAAGCAGAGGAGAAAACTATCCAGGAACTGAAAAAGCAGCAGAAACCGTTTATTGTTCTGGTCAATTCTCAGATGCCATACAAAGATGAAGCACTGAAAACAGCAGAAGAAATTCAGCAGAAATATCAGGTAACCGCCCTGACTGTAAACTGCGATCAGTTAAGAAAAGAAGACATCGCCCGTATCCTGGAGAAAGTTTTATACGAATTTCCTGTCAGTCAAATCCAGTTTTATATCCCGCGCTGGGTAGAAATGCTGCCGATGGATCACGAATTAAAACAGCAGATCCTTACCCAGATCCGTGATAAAATGAAAGAAATGCATCATATTCGTGACATTACAAAAGAAACTGTAAATCTGTCCGGCCCATATGTGCAGGACTCGCTTCTGGAAGATGTCGGCCTGTCCGATGGAATAGTAAAAGTGAGAATACGGGTAAAAGATGAATACTATTATCAGATGCTCAGTCAGATGAGCGGAATTGAAATGGAGAGTGAGTACGAACTGATCCATACTATGCGGGAACTGATACATATGAAAGAAGAATATGTAAAAGTACAGGCCGCACTGGAAGCTGTCCGCGGAACCGGCTACGGAGTAGTTGTACCGAATTTAGATGAGATAGAGATCGAACAGCCCGAAGTGATCCGGCAGGGAAATAAATACGGAGTCAAGATTAAATCCAAGAGTCCGTCCATCCATATGATCAAAGCAAATATAGAAACAGAAATTGCTCCGATCGTAGGAACGGAGCAACAGGCGAAGGATCTGATCGAATATATTGATGAGGGTGGCCAGCGGGGCGAGAGTATCTGGGAAACCAATATTTTTGGCAAATCCATTGAACAGCTTGTGCAGGATGGCATCCGAAGCAAGATTGCGGCTATCAGCGAAGAAAGCCAGGTAAAGCTTCAGGATACCATGCAGAAGATCGTTAATGACAGCAAGGGCGGGCTTGTCTGCATTATTATCTAGCACCATTGACTGTAAGTTTCAGGTTACTGCATCAATAGACAATTCATCTGTACTGTCTGAATCAGAACTCTTTTCACCTTCAATAACGACTTTATTAGGGAGGCATACGATCGTGCCTCCTTTTTCATTGATTGCTTTCTGCTTTATACACAGGTGATCCGGGCATTCTGCGGAGATCATGCGTGCCTGGCCGTCTTTGATCTCACAGACATTTGTATCGTTGATCTTAATAGTCTGGTTCTTTGCCAGAGAATAGGTGCCATATTCTTTACCGTCTACAGTAATACAGATTGTCCCATGACTGCCTTTATTGACAAAAGACATTTCAGCCCACATCGCAAGTGCAAGAACAAGGATTCCTCCTATAAATATGAGTTCTTTTTTCTTCAAGGTTATTATTCCATCTTTCTATGATTTATAATTACTGTTCACTCCATATCCGGTAACACGCTTCGAAATGCCCGGAATTTATAGTAAAAACATAGATTCGCGCCATATGTCTCGGAATTTTGACATATTCATGCCAAAACACCTCGCGGGACAGTGGCGTGTGAACAGTAACGATTTATATACATGAATCATAACATGAACAAAAAAGAATAGCAACCTGCGGATGTTTGTGGTATGGTTAAACTAACAAAAAATATGAGACAGTATAACTAAGGAGGGTCTTTTTCATGGGAAAATATATTATGGCATTGGATGCGGGAACAACCAGCAACCGCTGCATTCTATTTAATGAAAAAGGAGAACGTTGCAGTGTGGCACAAAGAGAATTCACTCAGTATTTCCCAAAACCGGGCTGGGTAGAACATGATGCAGATGAAATATGGGCGAGCATGCTTGGCGTGGCAGTAGAAGCAATGACGAAGATCGGAGCAGATGCCTCCCAGATTGCTGCTATCGGAATTACGAATCAGCGAGAAACAGCTATCGTATGGGATAAGAATACGGGAGTACCTGTTTATCATGCCATCGTGTGGCAGTGCCGCAGAACTTCGGAATACTGTGATTCGCTGAAAGCTAAGGGCTTAACAGAGAAGTTCCGTGAGAAAACAGGACTTGTGATCGATGCGTATTTTTCAGCGACTAAAATCAAATGGATTCTGGATCACGTAGAGGGTTCCAGAGAGAAAGCAGAGAAAGGCCAGCTTCTTTTTGGAACAGTAGAGACCTGGCTGATCTGGAAGTTGACAAAGGGAAGAGTTCATGTTACAGATTATTCTAATGCATCCAGAACAATGTTGTTTAACATCAATACTCTGCAGTGGGACCAGGAAATCCTTGATGAACTTGGCATCCCGAAATCTATGCTCCCGAAACCGATGCCGTCCAGCTGCGTCTATGGAAAATCAGATCCATCCGTTTTCGGCGGAGCCATTCCTATTGCAGGTGCAGCAGGAGACCAGCAGGCTGCACTGTTCGGGCAGACCTGTTTCAGTGCAGGAGAAGCAAAGAACACTTATGGAACCGGCTGCTTTCTGCTGATGAATACTGGAGATAAACCGGTATTCTCAAAGAATGGTCTGGTTACTACGATTGCATGGGGGCTGGATGGAAAAGTAACTTATGCGTTGGAAGGCTCTATTTTTGTTGCAGGTGCAGCAATTCAGTGGCTGAGAGATGAATTAAAAGTAATTGATTCTTCCGAAGACTCAGAATATATGGCAAATAAAGTCTCTGATACACATGGCTGTTATGTTGTGCCTGCATTCACTGGGCTGGGGGCACCTCATTGGGATCAATATGCAAGAGGCACCATTGTAGGAATCACCCGTGGCGTAAATAAATATCATATTATCCGTGCTACCTTGGAATCCATTGCTTATCAGGTGAATGATGTATTGAATGCTATGAAAGCAGATTCAGGTATTAATCTGGCAGCATTAAAAGTAGACGGCGGAGCCAGTGCAAATAACTTTCTGATGCAGACACAGGCAGATATTATTAATGCACCTGTCAACCGCCCGTGCTGTGTAGAGACAACTGCTATGGGAGCTGCTTATCTGGCTGGTCTGGCTGTAGGATATTGGAGCAGTAAAGAGGAAGTGCGCCAGAATTGGTCTATTGATCAGAAATTTTATCCATCCATTACAGAAGAAGCAAGATATGAGAAAATCAAAGGCTGGAATAAAGCGGTTAAATATTCATATGGATGGGCAAAAGAAGATTAGGTAATGCATTGTTAAAAAATTGGTAAACTCTAGAAATTGCTTACATTTTATCAGCAAAGCTAAATAAAATTCAGTGTATTGACAATCCGACAGAGATGGTGGTACGGTAATACAGTAATTCCGGCGGATACCGGAAAAGTATTCCGATCATTGTCTGCACAGACATGATCCAGAAGTTTTAAAAAATTACATAAGAATATTGAGGTGCGAAAAAATGCAGGAAATGAAACCGATCAAAGAAGGTAAAGTACGTGAGATTTATGACAACGGAGACAGCCTGATCATGGTTGCAACAGACCGCATCAGCTGCTTTGATGTTATTCTGAACAATCAGGTAACAAAAAAAGGAACTGTACTGACTCAGATGTCCAAATTCTGGTTTGACATGACACAGGATATTCTGCCGAACCATATGATTTCTGTAGACGTAAAAGATATGCCTGAATTTTTCCAGCAGGAGAAATTTGATGGAAATAGTATGATGTGCCGTAAACTTGAGATGCTGCCAATCGAATGTATCGTACGTGGATACATTACAGGAAGCGGCTGGGCAAGCTATAAAGAAACAGGTAAAGTCTGCGGCATCACATTACCGGAAGGTCTGAAAGAATCTGACAAACTTCCTGAACCGATTTATACTCCGTCCACAAAGGCTGAGATTGGTGATCATGACGAGAACATCTCCTATGAGCAGAGTATTGCTCACCTTGAGAAATATTTCCCGGGCAGAGGAGAGGAATTAGCTGCAAAACTTCGTGATAATACAATTGCACTTTATAAGAAATGTGCAGAATATGCATTAAGCAAGGGCATCATCATCGCAGATACTAAATTTGAGTTTGGTCTGGATGAAGATGGAAATATGGTGATCGGTGATGAGATGCTCACACCGGACAGCTCACGTTTCTGGCCTGCAGAAGGCTATGAACCAGGACATGGTCAGCCATCCTTTGACAAACAGTTTGCCCGCGACTGGCTCAAAGCCAACCCGGACAATGACTGGACACTTCCACAGGAGATCGTGGATAAGACTATCGAGAAATATCTCCAGAGCTATGAGATGCTTACAGGTAAGAAATTAGACTGATATTAACAAGCCAGAACAGGATACTGCTATCCGGACGATGAGATATCTTCCAGATAGCAGTATTTTTTTGTAAAAATCATCCAAAAATATAGTAATTTTATTTAAAATTTGATACAATTATTCAATAAATAATAAACAGTATCCGATTGACTAAAGACAGTTTACTTTTAAATATAAACTATGACAAAAGAGGTAACATATGGCATTATCAGGACTGGAAATAATTGAACATATCCAAAAGACAGAAAATATTACAAAAGAGGAACTGGATGTGCTTCTACATACAAAGAATTCTGCAGTTATAGAAGAACTTCGAAAGAGAGCTCAGCAAACTGCCCGGCAGATTTATGGAAATAAGATTTATATTCGTGGTCTCATTGAATTCACAAATTACTGTAAAAATAATTGTTACTATTGTGGAATACGCTGTGCGAATACAAAAGCAGAAAGATACCGTCTCTCCTTAGAACAGATTCTTTCCTGCTGTGAAACCGGATGGAACCTGGGATTTCGAACTTTTGTTCTGCAGGGAGGTGAGGATCCTTATTTTACAGATGAAAAAGTCTGTCAGATTGTCCGTGAGATTAAAGAGAGGTATCCGGACTGTGCAGTGACTCTTTCTATCGGAGAGAAATCTGAAGAGAGCTATCAGGCATATTTTGATGCCGGAGCAGACAGATATCTGCTGAGACATGAGACTGCGGATGAGATTCATTACAGAAAACTTCACCCGGAACAGATGTCTCTTTTAAACAGAAAGAACTGTCTGAGAGTTCTGAAGAAGATCGGATATCAGACGGGATGCGGTTTTATGGTCGGTTCTCCCGGACAGACAATAGATGCTCTTTATGAAGATCTGATGTTTATCAAAGAGTTGAATCCGGAGATGGTTGGAATCGGACCGTTTATTCCGCATCAGGATACCCCTTTTGCAAAAGAGCCGGCCGGAACCTTGGATATGACTTTGAGATTATTATCTATTATCCGTCTTATTCAGCCACATGTTCTGTTACCAGCCACAACTGCGCTGGGAACCATTGATCCGCGGGGGAGAGAAAAGGGAATTCAGGCAGGCGGCAATGTGGTGATGCCGAATCTCTCTCCTGTAAATGTAAGAGACAAATATAAACTCTACGATAATAAAATCTGTACTGGTGATGAAGCTGCGGAATGTAGGAATTGTATGGCTATGCGAATGAAGAGCATTGGTTATGAAGTTGTGACCGACAGAGGCGATTATAAGGTCTGACCGTTCATTTCTGAATAACTTAAGCAATTGCTGAATATAGCAAAATAGAACTAATTGGGAAGCAGCCCTTATGGAGGCTTCTGACCAAAAAGAAAGGATGCGAAGATATGGCAGTAACATTAAACGAAACACCCTCCGGAAACCGCCTGCATATAGGAATTTTCGGTAAGACCAACAGTGGAAAGTCTTCATTTATCAATGCTTTTTCCGGACAGAAGGTATCTATTGTTGCAGATGTTGCGGGAACTACAACGGATCCTGTATATAAGGCTATGGAAATCTATCCCCTTGGTCCCTGTATACTGATCGATACAGCAGGATTTGATGATGAAGGTGAACTGGGTGCCCTGCGAATAGAGAAAACAGAACTGGCAGCACAGAAAACAGAACTGGCGATCATTCTTTTCTGCGAAGAAGAGATGGAACAGGAAATGAAGTGGTATCATTATTTTAAAGAGAGACAGACACCTGTGATACCGATTCTCAGCAAAACGGATCTGTATACCCAGGAACAAAGAGACCATCTTATTGAACTTATCCGAAAGACTACAGGGGAGAATGTCTGTCCCGTCAGCGCAGCAACAGGAGAAGGGATCCGGGAATTGAAAGAATTGCTGGCAAGAAAACTTCCGGAAGGTTATGGAAACAGAATGATCACAGGTGATCTGATCTCTGCGGATGACCTTGTGATGCTTGTAATGCCGCAGGATATCCAGGCACCTAAGGGAAGACTGATCCTGCCGCAGGTACAGACATTAAGAGAATTGTTAGATAAGAAATGTCTGGTGATGAGTGTGACAACTGATCAGTATCTGGCGGCACTGAAAGTTCTTTCAAAGCCTCCGAAAATGATCATCACGGATTCCCAGGTATTTTCATATGTATATGAGCACAAACCACAGGAGAGTATGCTGACTTCTTTTTCTGTACTATTTGCGGCATATAAGGGAGATCTGCCTTACTATATAGAAGGAGCTCGGGCAATCGATTCTCTGAATGAAAATTCGCGCGTTCTGATTGCAGAATGCTGCACTCATGCACCTCTCAAAGAGGACATCGGCAGAGTGAAGATCCCGCGGATGCTCAGGAAACGTTTCGGGGAATCTCTGAGAGTAGAGTTGGTAAGCGGAACCGATTATCCGGATGATCTGACACCTTATGATCTGATCATTCAGTGCGGAGCATGTATGTTTAACCGGAAGTATGTGATGTACCGTATTGATAAAGCAAAAGAGCAGCAGGTTCCTATGACCAATTACGGGGTATCGATCGCGCACCTTACAGGAATTCTGGATTATGTTGCACTTCCATAGGTGATAAATAATTAGAGATACAATTATAGATAATGGTAAAAGACTGTTGTACTGATTAAATGTGCAGCGGTCTTTTTGCATATTTATATAACATGCGCAAAAAGTAATTATAAATAAACGAAAGATATTTATAGTTATAATTTGTTGAAATAATATATGCGTAAATTAACAGAAAGACAGAAATGGATATCATAGTATTTCTATATGTTTTATTATAAATATGCAAAATTTTACTATATAGTATTGACAAAACACATATGTTAGTTTATACTAACTTACAGTTAGAGATAAATAACTCTCATAAAACGCATTACAAATGCAGAAAATTTATTTGCAGCATGAACAGATATTATCTAAGTCATAGCTGTAATACAACTATCATAAAAATACATTGAAGCAAAAGGAGGACGATATATGAGCGTTGTAATCGTAGGAGGACATGACCGTATGGTAGCACAGTACAAGAAAATCTGTAAATCTTATAAATGCAAATGCAAAGTCTTTACACAGATGGAGGCTGATTTCAGCAAGAAAATAGGATGTCCTGATCTTCTGGTACTTTTCACAAATACAGTTTCCCACAAAATGGTAAAATGCGCATTAGATGAAGTGGGTTCTTCCACAGATATCGTTCGCTGCCACACAAGCAGCGGAAATGCACTTAATGGTATTCTTGAAGCACGCTGCTAATAAATGATTGTTTTTTACAAAAACGATATTTAATAATTACTTAGCACCAGGCGTAAAAATTTGCTGATAAAGTGATAAATAAATGAGAAAGTTTATTAATGTATGAAATTGAAAAACTTTTTCAATAAAAATTTCGGTAAAGTTATTGACATCTAACCAAAATTAGAATACACTAACCCCATGATAAAGATAATGTTTATCACTTATTAATGCAAAGGAAGGGATGAAGAAATGCCGTTATCAATGGTAAATGCCGGTGAACCTTTTACAATTAAAAGAATCGGAGGCAAAGAAGAAGTAAAGAGACATCTTGAGGAGCTCGGTTTCGTAGTAGGAGGAGTTGTAACAGTTGTTTCTGAGATTAACGGAAGCCTGATCGTTAATGTTAAAGAATCCAGGGTTGCCATTGGGAAAGATATGGCAAGCAAGATTATGGTTTAAACCATAATTTCTTCCTGAGAGAAAAATAAAATTCTAGGGAAAGAAGGGAAAGAGACTTGAAGACATTAAAGGAAGTCCGTGTTGGAGAGACAGTTAAGGTTCAGAAACTTACCGGAGAGGGTCCGGTTAAGAGAAGAATCATGGACATGGGAATTACCAAAGGTGTGGAGATTTATGTAAGAAAAGTTGCACCTCTGGGAGATCCTGTAGAAGTAACTGTACGTGGATATGAATTATCCTTACGTAAAGCAGATGCCGAAATGATCGTTGTAGAATAATTTTTTTGGCATTGTGTTAGGTCTTTCTAACAATTAGCTTTGCCTAATAGTTAATGGAAGCTAAGAATTAGTAATGACTAATAGCTGTTAAGAAAAGTTGCTGATTATCATCAGGAAAACTGAAAATGACAACTGAATATTAACAAAGCTATTAATCGTGAAGTAATAGCTTGCCAGATACTTAAAGACAACAGGGAAAGATCTGATAAAAAAGATCAAAAAAATCAGAGGAGAGAGATTATGTCAGTAAAAATTGCACTCGCAGGTAACCCGAACTGCGGTAAAACGACATTATTCAATGCACTGACCGGCTCAAATCAGTTTG
>CAJLTE010000075.1 GCA_905209435.1 uncultured Blautia sp.
ATGTATGTGACATAAGAAGAACCTGTAAACTCAAATATAGGAAAGTACAAAAGCTCGTATATTTGAAAAGAAAATTTAGGAGGTCCTGGTTATGGAACAGACAAGACAGTTAAATATGACAGCAATGTCAGCACAGACAAACAATAACACTACAACAAAAGAAGAGCCCGCATGGGAACATAAAGTAGCAATGAAGGTATCCGGCGTGAGTATTGCGGTGAACCTGTTACTTTCACTGTTTAAATTACTTGCCGGAATTCTGGCACATTCAGGTGCCATGATTTCAGATGCGATTCATTCAGCATCTGACGTAGGAAGCACATTTGTGGTGATCGTTGGTGTGAATTTGTCCAGTAAGAAATCTGATAAAGAGCATCAGTATGGACATGAACGAATGGAATGTGTATCTTCTATTATCCTGTCCGGACTGCTGCTTGCAACCGGCATTGGTATTGGCATGAGTGGAATTGAAAACATTATCAAGAGTACTTCAGGACAGAGCATTGCAATTCCGGGAACTTTGGCTTTGATCGCAGCAGTTGTTTCTGTTGTGGCGAAAGAGTGGATGTTCTGGTACACCAGAAGTGCAGCGAAGAAGATTAATTCCGGTGCATTAATGGCTGATGCATGGCATCACCGTTCAGATGCAATGTCTTCTATCGGTGCATTTGTAGGTATTCTGGGAGCAAGACTTGGATTCCCGATTCTGGATCCTCTGGCCAGTGTGGCAATCTGTATTCTGATCGTGAAAGCGTCTGTAGAAATCTTTAAGGATGCGGTAGATAAGATGGTAGACCACTCCTGTGATGAAGAAACAGAAGAGAGTATGAAGAAAGTGATTTCTGAAGTAAATGGTGTGAAAGGAATTGATCTTCTTCAGACAAGACTTTTCGGATCTAAGATGTATGTAGATATTGAAATTTCAGCAGAAGGAGATATTTCCCTGATACAGGCACATGATATTGCAGAGAATGTTCATCATACGATCGAGGATAACTTCAGAGATGTAAAACATTGCATGGTGCATGTGAATCCGGTGAACGCATGATCAATAGCTCTGAAAAAATTTAACCAAATCAAGCGAGTAGCGAAGCGGATCGCGAATATCCGCCTGACACATAAAATCCCCATGAGTGTACTGTATATCACAATAGATATACAGAAGCTCATGGGGATTTTTGATTACCAAAATTATTCTGAAATTATTACCTTTTGACCTTTTATTTATGCTGATAGTAAAATACAGCAACCTGTGTTCTGTCTCTGAGCTGGAGCTTATCCAGAATGGAACTTAGATAATTACGTACAGTACCTTCACTCAGAAAGAGTTCTGATGCAATTTCTTTATTACTGTATCCGTTGGCGATCAGTTCAATGATCTCAAGTTCCCTTTCATTAATGTCATAAGAACTGTAGTTGAATGAGTCTGCAGTTTGCAGAAGTTTTGGAATGCGGGATACGATTTCCGTTCCGAATACAGTCTGACCGGAGTATACCGCGCGCAGAGCAGGCAGGATACTTAAATAATCCTGCTTCAGCAGATAACCTTTTGCGCCCAGTCGGAGAGCTTTTACAATATATT
This sequence comes from uncultured Blautia sp., assembly GCA_905209435.1. The sequence continues at coordinate 1,583 of CAJLTE010000075.1, forward strand.
CGTCGTCTGAGAAGGTGGTAAGTAGTAAGATCTTTGCCTGGGGAAATTCCTGCAGGATAGCAGAAGATGCCTCCAGACCGGACATATTTTTCATACGGATATCCATAAGCAGGATGTCCGGCTGATATCTGCGATAAAGATCACAGGCTTCCTGTCCGTCAGAGCCTGTGGCAATCACAGTTACATCTTCATTAATTTCAAGAATTGTCTTTAAAGCGCCAGACACAAGGCTGTCGTCGTCTACGATTATAATATTCATAAGAACCCTTTCAAAATATTTTGGGGATTGTAATAAAAATCCGAAATCCCTTTTTGGTACTGATTTGTATTTCTCCATTTAGAGAGCTGACACGTTCTTTCATATTTACCAGTCCAATCCCGGAAGAAGTTGGATAATGTAATGGATCGTAATGAATGGAAGTTCCATTATCTTCAATACAAAGCTGATATAATGCCGGATGTTCACGCAGAACAATGGTTACAGTGTCCGCATTGCTGTGTTTCATAATATTTGCCAGAGCCTCTTTTACAATACTGATGAAGCAGTATTTAACATTTCGCGGTACCTGATCAGACATATCGTAAGTGAGCATAACAGGGCAGAAAGTGAAGTCCTGAACCAGGCCTTGGACGGCATGCTCCAGATTGACTGCTTCATCATGCAGATCATGTACACTGGAACGGATACTGTTCATTGCAGAATTAAGCGAAGTTTCCAGATTATCAAGCAGAGGAGCAGTACCGGCGTCTTTATTTACTGCCTTGACAGCACCGATGAGCAGGATAGAACGGGAGAGTACATGTCCTACATTATCATGAATCTCCCTTGCAATACGGTTGCGTTCTTTTAAGGTTGCATTATAGATTTCATAGTTTTGTTTTTCCAGAAGTGCGTGATTTTTTTCTGCAAGCAGAAGCGTCCGTTCTTCGCTGTCATCTCTGCTGTGGCAGAAATTTTGTTCCAGTTTTTCATAGTTTATGGTGCTTCTTTTCAGATGAGCCGACAGCAGAGCACCGAAAATTCCTGCGTACAAAATATTGTCTGAAAAGGCTATGAACATGTAAGAATAAATCCCGGCAGCCCATAACAGAAATGGCCACAGACACTGGTGCAAGATCACATAAATAAAAATAGGATAAAATATAAGAAGTTCTTTCAGCTGTAAAGTTATCAGTCCGTAAATAAGAAACAGTGTACCTGTTAAAACGCGGTTTTCAAATACATAACAGCAGCATATCAGAATCAGGGTACACAACAGTGCAAAGATAAAACGACCGTCCGGATCAATGAAAAAAAGAGCCAGAAAACTGTATAAAATTAATAATCCGGTATCCTGAAAATAACGCATGATCTTTCTTTACTCCTGTCCAGGCAAAGCCTTTGCCTTAAAAGTTTCTGCAGTAATCATACTATAACTGACGCAGAAAATAAATGCATATGGCGAAAGATATGACATTTGTCATGGAGAGAGAATGACATTCTGCACTTGGAGTAACTGTGACATCTGCTTATAATATAGAAGTATCAGAGAAATTATGTATCTGAAATGTTCAGGATAACAGGGAGGGAGAACATGGCACAGAATATTGTTCATATAGAGAATCTGGTAAAGAGATATGGAGAACTGGTAGCACTGAATCATCTGAATCTGGATATCAGGGAAGGGGAAGTTTTCGGATTGCTTGGACCAAATGGATCGGGTAAAACAACTGCGATCAACTGCATGCTGTCTTTACTGAAATATGATAAAGGAATGATTGAAATCTTTGGAAAACCTATGAGTCCCGATAATTATGAAGTGAAGAAACAGATTGGAATTGTACTTCAGAACGTGGCAGTTTTTGAAGAACTGACCGTGCAGGAAAATATCGATTATTTCTGCGGCCTTTACATAAGCGACAAGAAGAAAAGAAAGCAGCTTGTAGAAGACGCGATTCAGTTTGTAGGGCTGGAAGATTATCAAAAAATGCGCCCGAAAAAGCTTTCCGGAGGACTTTTGCGCAGATTGAATATTGCCTGTGGAATTGCTCATAAACCACGGCTGATCATTTTGGATGAGCCGACGGTAGCCGTAGATCCGCAGAGCAGAAATAAGATTCTGGAAGGAATCCAGCAGCTAAATCAGCAGGGATCCACGATCATTTATACATCCCACTATATGGAAGAAATAGAACAGATCTGTACCCGGATCGCTATTATGGATCACGGCAGAACCATAGCTTCAGGAACTAAAGAGGAACTCAAACAGATGATCAAGACAGGCGAGACGATAACCATCGAAGCAGTAATTCTTGAAGAAAAAAATATAAGAGAAATTCAGGCATTATCGCATGTTTTTGATGTACATTATGAAAATCAGATTCTTATCGTGCGCTGTACAGGAGCGAAACATAACCTGATCCGAATCCTGAATTATCTGCAAAATCAGGATATCGCGTTTGGAAGAGTATTCTCAGAGATGCCGACTCTGAATGATGTATTTCTGGAGATTACAGGTAAACAGCTGAGGGACTAAGGGGGAAAAACGGATGTTTCATTTACTAATCTATAATGTGAAAGTAAAGCTGAGAAATTTTGGCATGACTTTCTGGCCATTAGCATTTCCACTTATCCTTGGAACACTGTTCTTTTTTGCATTTGGAAATATCAATGATGCAGATTTCGAGACAGTACCTGTAGCTGTGGTTAAAGGGGAGCAGGCAGATCAGATTTTTCTTACATTCCTGGATCAGATTAAAAATGGCGATGACCAACTTTTGTCACCAGAAGAGATGACAGAAGAACAGGCAAAGGAAAAACTGGAAGAGAAGAAAATTTCCGGTATTTATTATGTAGGCACAGAGCCTGCACTGACAGTAGCTTCCAATGGAATTGAAGAGAGTATCCTGCAGTCTGTTCTGCAGAGCTACGAGAATACCAGGAGTACACTGCAAAATATGAAAAAAATCCATCCGGAAGGGACTATGAATGGACTAAAAGCCATGAGGGAACAGCAGAATGGTGTACAGGAATTTTCACTTGGAGGCAGGACGATAGATGGAAATGTGCAATTTTTCTATGCATTGATCGCTATGGGATGTCTGTACGGCTGTTTTATTGGATTTGGTGCTGCAGTCAGTCTGCAGGCAAACCTGACAGCACTGGCAGCGCGAAGATGTGTCACACCGACACATAAACTGAAACTAGTCTTTTCCGAGTTGATTTCCAGTTTTCTGCTTGGATATGTGGATGTGGTGATCCTTCTTCTGTATCTGAGATACGGACTGAAACTGGATTTTAACGGTCAGATGGGAAGAATGCTTCTGATCTGTTTTCTGGGTTCTCTGATCGGAGTATCTATGGGAATCTTTGTGGGAAGTCTGGGAAAGATGAAAGAAGGGGCAAAAATCGGGATCATACTGGGAATCTCTATGATATGCAGTTTTCTGGCAGGACTGATGAATAGCAATATGAAAGATATTGTTGAGAAACATGCGCCTTTTATAAACCGGATCAATCCGGCGGCTCTGATCTCTGATGCTTTTTACTGCATTAATGTGTATGACGATACGGCGCGTTATCATCGGAGCCTGATCACGCTGGCAGCGATGAGCCTTGTATTGGTGATTGTTTCATTTCTGCTGATTCGGAGGGAACGTTATGACAGTATTTAAAGGATACATGAAAATATTAAAAAAGAATATCGGCCTGGTGGTCATGTATCTGATGATCTTTTTTGCAGTGGCGCTGGCAATGCAGGCGGCAGCAGAAAAAGAGGGCAGTGACAGCTATCAGAGCAGGAGTATTGAGATAGGAATTGTGGATGAGGACGGTGGGATTCTGGCACAGGGATTAAAGGATTATCTGGGAAAAATCCACCACATTACGATGCTGGAGAATGACCGTGAGGTGCTGCAGGAGAACCTGTTTTACAGAAATGTAGAGTATATTGTACAGATTCCGGAGAACTTTGAACAGTCCTGTATCCGGGACAATGAGGCTCTTAAGGTGACAAAGATACCAGGGTCTTACACTTCTTATTATGTAGATCAGCAGATCAACAGTTATCTCAGTATGGCAAGAACTTATCTGGCTGCAGGCTTTTCACAGGAAGAAGCACGAAAGGCGATCAGCTCTGAAACGCATTCGGAAGTGCGGACTTTGGAGGGAACTTCTGAGAGTGTGGAGAAACCGGGGTACCTCTATTATTTCCGTTATCTTCCATATCTGTTTCTTGGAGTGTTCTGTTATGTCGTCGGTTATATTCTGATCGCGTTCCGCCAGGGAGATATTCAGAAAAGAATGGAAGCTTCAGCAGTACCTGTAAGACGGCAGAGTATGGAAGGGCTGCTGGCAATGGGCGTGATGGGAATTGTTCTCTGGGGGATCGGAATTGCAGGTGCCGGGATTATGTATGGAAGGAAGTTCTGGCAGTCTGAGGCTCTGGGATATTATTTTCTGAACAGCCTGATCATGATGGCGGTGGCATTGTCTCTTTCCTATCTGGTGGGAATATTTATTAAGAACAGCAACATGCTCAGCGGATTTGCTAATGTGATCTCGCTGGGAATGTGTTTTCTGTGTGGTGTATTTGTACCAATGAATGTCATGGACAAAAAAGTTCTGAAAGTATCCCAGTTTCTGCCGGTGTACTGGTATGAACAGGTGAATGAACTGCTGGGAGAGTATACCACACTCACAGATAAAATTGCATCTCAGATATATATGGCAATGGGAATAGAGGTATTATTTGCAGTGGTGTTTGTGTGCCTGACACTGACTGTGGTGAAATACAAAAGACAGAATTAATGATCAGAACGGGACTGCCGGGAAACTTGGCGGTCCTTTTATATTATAGCAATTGCAGAAAAAGGAGAAAATCGAGAAGTAGAAGATTAAGAAGAAATATTTATTGACAATATTATGGATTGTTTGAAAAAGATACTATGTGGATCAGTATAATAGATTCATATAGTATCTTTTTGATTACTTTGGTAATTACATGTAATCATTCAGAATAAAACGAAAACGCCCGAAACCAAGTAAATATAAGGCTTTCGAGCGCTTTTAAGAGCAGGGGATGAGAGAATCGAACTCCCACCAAAGGTTTTGGAGACCCCTATCATACCATTTGACCAATCCCCTATTTAAGATGTTTTGTAAAATTTCTTTTACTGTTGCAATTATACATATAAAAGCAACGATTGTCAAGGCCATTGTGCATTTATTATAAATATTTTTTGAAAAAAAATATTAACAATGGGATAGAGTGAAATATATAAGAATAAAGTACCAGATTACATGTAACATTTTGTAAAACTGCGTGTTATATTGATAGAGAGGAAAGCATGATATCAGGAGAAAGGGGGAGTGCGGATGGATAAGGATATGCTACGGCAGTTTTATCGTCGATATGCAGATGAAATTTATCTGTATCTTTATTCTCTTTGTAAAAGCAGAGAAACAGCGGAAGATCTGATGCAGGAAGTATTCCTGAAAGCACTCCTTTCTCTGCCTGATCAGAATGAGAATCTCCGTGCCTGGCTTTATAAGGTGGCGAGGAATGCATGTTTTAATGAACTGCGAAACAGAAAACGGGAATTGCAGTCAGAACATATTGAGGATATAAGTGCTTCCGCCAGAGAAAGTTTACAGGAAAACAGCTCAGATAATCTGGTAGATGAGCTGATCCGAAGTGAGCAGAGGAGGTTTCTGTATGAAGCAATGCTAAAACTTCCGGACAGACAGAGAGAAATACTGGAGTTATTTTATTTTTCTGAACTGAGTATTAAGGAAATTGCAGAAATCATGAGACTGACGTCTCAGAATGTGAGGGTTCTGGCGTACAGAGCAAAGAAAAAGCTGCGGGAGTATATGGAGGTGAAGGGATATGAGTTATAGAGAAAAAATTGAGAAATACAGGAAGAACCAGCTTTCTGAAGAAGAGAGAAAGGATGTGGAGGCCGAGATTGAGAAAGCGGAAGCGATCGAAGAGTATCTTGCGGATCAGTTAGATGAGGAACTGAGGCTGGAAGATAAAGCATTTCAGAATGCAAATAATATGCAGGAAAAAAGCATAAATAAAGATATAGAATATGAAAAATTGCAGAATGCAGGAACGAAGATAATTAAGAAAACCGGAAAAGATGAAAGGAACAGCAGGGATTTGCTGAATGAAGTGCAGTTTGAGGAATACGTAAAAAAGTCTATTCACCGTATTTTTCGAAAAATAACTCTGGGAACGGGTGCAGTGCTCCTTGCGATTCTTTTATTTGTACAGTTCGGGCTTTCACCACTGGTATCCTCATTCTATTATAATCCGGCAAAGCAGATTAAAGTGAAAATGGAATCCGATGGTGATTCGGAGAGCTGGGAAAGTTCGGAGTCTCAGTTTGGAATTGATTTTGGAATCTTTTCAGAACTTACGATGCCGTGCAGAAGTACAGATTATGCCCGGGCGGTTACTCAGGGATACGGAAATTATTATTTTCAGATCAATCCAACGATTGGATATGAGACGCAAAGCCGTCAGGGTATTGCAGGACAGATCAAAAGAGGAAAAATGGAAGCTTACACTCCAGGGTATTTCCAGGCAATTCAGGATAATTATTTTATAGCATATGGACTGGACAGAAATAAAAATTTCCGGAAACAGATAGAGAATTCAGTGATAGATTATGGGGATTATTCAGTAAGTACAAGTCAATGGGTTTACGCATCTTTAGAGGATGGTGAGGAAACTGTCAGAAGTCTGGATAAAGATGGATTTTATTACGCATATGTTTCTTTTGACCAGCCACTTTCTTATGACGAGATAAACAAACTGATGGATCAACTGCAGAATGATGTTTCAGTTATGGGAAATCCATGGATCGCAGTATATGCTTCAGAAGGAGATTATATGAGAACATTGGGATATGATTATGAGAATACTAAGAATAGTATCTGGAAAATCCCTGCTGAATATAATGAGAGGTATCCTGAAATTTCACTTTTCAGTAAAAACAGTTATTCAGATGAAGTGTATGAAGAGGCGCAGTCAAAATTAAAGAATGAGAAAGCAATGACTCAGCATATGGTCAGTATGCTCAGATATATGGCAGATCAGAAGAAATTTACAAAAATGATGGAAGATATATCAGGGAGTGATATAAACTGGTCTCTGGCAGCAGACTATATTGAAGAGAATGGCCTGAAATCCTATGGATTTGTATGCGTGACTACAAAAGCAGACATGCAGAAGATGCTGACAGAAGATCATATCCTTGGGATTGCAGTAAAAGAATGGAAATAAAAAATCCTGTCACGGAGCAGGAAAAATAGAAGCGGAGATGGAGGGATTTGAACCCTCGCACCGGTTGCCCGGCCTACCGCATTTCGAGTGCGGACCCTTCAGCCACTTGGGTACATCTCCATATTAGAACTGAAAAACAGTTCCGAAGTATAATCGGGACTGTTTTTTATTATATAAGGAATCCGCAGAAAGGTCAATTCTTTTTTTATTGACGAATTGCTCTCACTGTAATAAGATAATAACAAAATGCGGTTGTTTACCCTGCGGATAAAGACGTCTTTGTTTGGGGCAGGCAAGCAACTGCGAGGAAAGCGGACAGGTGACGATCATGACAGATAAGAAGAAAACAATTCTGGAAGCTGTGGAGAAGCTGACAGATACTTACCGTAAAGAAGAACTTTTTCTGGGAAAAGACAGAGAACGTCTTCCAAATAAGAAAGAGATCATTAATTTCATTAAAGATATGAGATCCATTATCTTTCCAGGATATTTCAGTGTGGATTCCAGCGCAAGTGTGTTCCCGGAACATTATGTGGCATACCGCCTGAATGATCTGTATGACTGCTTACAGGAGCAGATTGAGATTGCGTTTTTATATCAGGGTGAAGAAGAACAGAAGGCGAAAGAACATGCAGAGCAGATTACGGAAAGATTCTTTGCAAATGTACCGGACATTCAGCGTGTTTTATTAACTGACCTGCAGGCAGGTTTTGACGGGGACCCTGCAGCCAAGAGCAAAGAGGAGATTATTTTCTCCTATCCTGGATTCTACGCAATTTATGTATACAGACTTGCACATGTTCTTTATCTGGAGAATGTGCCGTTTATTCCGAGAATTATGTCAGAGTATGCGCATGGTTATACAGGTATTGATATCAACCCGGGTGCTACGATCGGAGAATATTTCTTTATTGACCACGGAACCGGCGTTGTAATTGGTGAGACTACAGAGATTGGAAAGAATGTGAAACTGTATCAGGGCGTGACACTCGGTGCACTTTCTACCCGTCAGGGACAGCTGCTTGCTAATGTGAAGAGACATCCGACGATCAGAGATAATGTGACGATCTATTCTAACTCTTCTGTACTTGGCGGTGAAACAGTGATCGGAGAGAACACGATCATTGGAGGTAACACCTTTATTACAGAGTCTATTCCAGCAAATACCAAGGTCAGTGCAAAGAGTCCTGAGCTTGTAATTAAGAAACCGAGAAGTGCAGTAGAAGCTACCAATGTATGGGATTGGGAGAACTGATCCATATCTGCTGGCTTATATGCATAAAAACTATCCTGATAAGTGCAGAGTGTTTAGTCTCTGACGCTTATTGAGGATAGTTTTTTATTTTTGAGATGTAGACGATATATAATTTGATGACAGAGAATCTGTTTTATAAAGAATCTTTCAATGTTTTATTCCATTTTTGCACAGTGGAAGGATTCATTTTTACCCTTCTGCGGTCATAAGTAAGCAGACCGTTAGTCTCTTCTTCAATATCTGAAAGCTGCGTATAAATGGTTGCAGAATATCCTTTTTTTACAGAAGGTACAATGGTATCTTTCATCAGTTTGGAGAAGCCGTCAGTGAGGGCTTTGCTGTTTCTGAATTTTTTGTATCCGTAAATATTTCTGCAGGCACTGTGTTTCGGAATGCGAAGAGAATAGCCGCCGAATTCAGAGAGTGCAAGCACACGTTCTGATTTTGGAATCGGAAGTCCGAGGAAATAATAGTGCAGACTATTGATATCTCCACAATTCTGGTCGAACCAGCCGCTGGCAGAATCTACCAGACGGGAAGGATCCAGCCTGTGGATAAAATCTGTGACTTCTTTTGTAGAAAACTGGCCCCATCCTTCATTGAAAGGAACCCATGTGACAATAGAAGGGTGGTTGTACAGAGTTTTTATCATATCGCGAAGTTCACAGACAAATTCCTGGCGTCCGTCTTCATCTGTACGGGAGAGAAGGCGTGCATGGATATCTTTAACAGGAATACGTGTCCAGTTCAGCAGAGTGGCAAGGTAAGTGACAAACCAGTGCTGATAATCAGATCCTCCATTTGGCATATCCTGCCATACAAGCATTCCCATGCGGTCGCAGTGGAAATACCAGCGGTCAGTCTCGATTTTTCCATGTTTGCGAAGCATATTAAAGCCCATATTTTTCATAGCCCGGATATCATAGATCAGTGCCTCATCAGAAGGTGCTGTGTAAAGTCCGTCCGGCCAGTAACCCTGATCTAGGATCCCGCTCTGGAAATAAGACTGATTATTCAGGAAGAAACGGAGATACCCGTCATCAGCCATCTGGACATCGCATTTGCGAAGGGCAAAATAACCAAGGACATGGTCTTCACCGTATTCCAGAGAATAAGGATAGAGCCATGGTTCCTCTGGAGTCCAGGATCTCTGTGCGTTTTCCGGAATGGAGAGAGTGGTTTCTTTGCCGGGATGTATAGTGACAGAAGTAATTTCTTTGTGAAGTAAATCATCTGTGAGTCCTCTGGCGTCCAGAAAAATGGGCTGATAAATTCTGCATGCAATTGTATTAGAAGAAGTCGGTTTGCTATGAGGAACAGAGAGAGTTTTTGAATCACTGGTTTGCTCGGTGCTCTGATTTTGAGTAGAAGCTGTACGAACTCTTATGTGAATCTGATTTTTATCATAATCCGGAGTGGTGCGGATGTCTTTGATATATTCATTCGGTACTATTTCCATCCATACTGTCTGCCAGATTCCACTCTGTGCAGTATAGAACATACCACCGCGTTCCAGTTGCTGTTTTCCTCTGGCATGGTAAGAAGTATCACTGAAATCATGTACACTGATGAGGATAGAAACCGTGAGGTCTTCTGTGACAAAGTCTGTGATATCTACAGTAAATGGCAGATATCCGCCCTTATGATAAGCTACGAATTTACCATTTATGTACACGTTGCAGATCTGATCAACGGCTCCGAAATGAAGGAGAAGGCGCTGGCTTTTTACGTCCAGACAGCCTTCCGGGAGTTGGATCACGCGGGAATACCACAGAACTTCATCAGGCAGAAGTTGTCTGTTTACCTGAGAAAGGGGAGCTTCCGGTGAAAATGGAACCAGAATCTGACCGTCAAATGGAAAATATTCATTTTCGTAAAACTGATATGGCAGAATACGTTTGTCTGTGATCAGATAATCCCACATGCCATTCAGATTGATCCAGTGTTTTCGTTTCATACCCGGACGCGGGTACTCTTTCAATGTCTTTCCCTGGGCTGCTGCTTCGGTCCAGATTGTTTTCAGCTTTTTCAATGCATATCCTCCTTTGAAATTTTATATTAGAATGATTTACATATTCAGAAACTCCTGAATATACGGCAATGCTGCACCAATCGTAATATTGTGTTTCGGCATTTTACTGATGTGCAGGAAGTCCTGATTTTCCGGGAACGGGGTCATCCTGCGAATCTCCTCATGAATATAAGAAAGATCTTTTTCCTGAAGATAAGGTGCGAGATATCCACCTAAAATAAAATCCTGATCATAGATCAGATGCAGAAGGTTGATGGATCTGGCAAGGTGTGACAGATATTCCTGCCAGCGTTTGCTCTCGCTTTCCGTCTTGTTTCGGACTTTTGTAAAGAAGCTGTCCAGTGTTTCACCGTCATTCAGAAGTGCATCCAGAGAGCAGAGGGTTTCCATACATCCATGTTTACCGCAGTAGCAGAGCCGGCCTTTGGGTTCCATCTGTACATGTTCAATGGTGGAATTATGTCCGTGCTTTCCGGTTATGATCTCGCGGTTTACAATCAGAGAGGCTCCAAGATGCTTGCTGAGAGAAAGATAGCAGGCATCTTTTAGCTCCGGAGAAACCCACAGTTCAGAAATAGCCGCACTGTCTGCATCGTGGATAAAAGAGCAGGGATAAGGCAGATATCTGGTAAAGGCATTGATGGAAAGTCCTGTGCATTCCAGAATCTTACCATATAACATTGTCTGTGAATCTGGGGAAACAAGTCCCTGCATGGCAAAACCAACGCCCAGGATCTGCTCGTCATTGATTCCGACAGAATCTTTAAAAGAGAGAATCTGTGAGGTTACCTGTTCAAAATAGGAATCTTCATCTTTATAAGGAATTTCAAATACAGAACGTTCTATTTTTCTTCCGTAGAGATCTACAATGATCATCTTTACTTCTTTTTTCAGAATTTCAACTCCAATTCCAACACGAAAATCAGGAACGATCGTATAGGCACTTGCCTTTCTGCCGACATATTCTGTATCGATCCGGCCATCTTTGATGATCAATCCGTCTTCTTCAAGAGAAGAGAGATTGGTTGTCACAGTTGGGCGGCTTAAATGAAGGTCATAAGCGATATCCTGCTGTGAAACCTTTTCTTTTCTATAAATATACTGATAGATCAGGTTTCGGTTATTTTCCCTGATCTGATTTGGTGTAATGCTTTTTTTCATATAATATCACCTGTTTTGTAAAAATATTTTGCAAAATGAAACTACAATTTTATTATAACAAGCAGAAAAAAATTCGTCCATTGTTGAATGTGCATAGTTTTGCCGGAGAAAGATTAGAAACAATTACAGATTGACGAAACAGTATTTATTGATTATTATGTAATTGCAATTTGATAAATGATTTTACAAAATAAATTAGCCAAACCAAGTGAGTCCCCTACTTCAATTGCAAAAAAAGCAATAAGCAGTGGGTGGGGACTTGCTTGTATCAGGAGGAGTGTAAGCTCCTTCTGATAAACTGCGGAGCAGATATTTGGTGTAGAGCCACGTAGCGAAGTAGATTGCGAATATCCGCTTGACTCAAAAACAATAACAAAAATAACCAGGCAGATATACAACAAAATAATATCTGCAGAAATCAGAGAAACAGCAAACAGTAAAAATTAAAAAGAAAAGGAGAATCACTATGGGAATCATCGAGAAAATGAGATTGGATGGTAAAAAAGGTTTTGTAACAGGTGCAGCAAGAGGAATCGGAAAATGCATAGCAACTGCCTTTGCAGAGGCTGGCGCAGATGTAGCGATCGTTGATCTTGACTTCGAAGAAGCACAGAAAACAGCGAAGGAACTTGCAGAGAAAACAGGCAGAAAAGTAATCGCGATCAAGACAGATTGCACAGACAAAGAACAGGTAGACGCAATGGTTGAACAGGTAGTTGCTGAACTGGGCGGCCTGGATTTCTGCCACAACAATGCAGGTATCTGCATCAATGCTCCGGCAGAAGAGATGACATATGAGCAGTGGTACAAAGTCGTTAACATTAACCTGAACGGAATTTTCCTTACAGACATTGCGGCAGGTAAATATATGCTGGCACATGGCGGCGGATCTATCATTAATACAGCTTCCATGTCTGCACATATCGTAAACGTACCGCAGCCACAGTGTGCATACAATGCATCCAAGGCTGGCGTGATCCAGTTAACAAAATCCCTTGCTATTGAGTGGGCAAAACGTGGGGTACGTGTAAATTGCATCAGCCCGGGATATATCGGAACAGAACTTACTCTGAATTCTCCGACACTGATCCCGCTGATCGAGAAATGGAATGAAATGGCACCTCTTGGCAGAATGGGCAAACCGGAAGAACTGGAATCCATCTGTGTATACCTTGCAGGTGACACGAGCACATTCACAACAGGCTCTGATTTCGTGATTGATGGAGCATTCACCTGCTTCTAACCGAATTAACTGCGGAGTAATCATTCAGTTATAAGCAAGTAGCGAAACGGATAAATTTATCTGTTTGAATATAATCGGTAGAGCGTTGGATGAAAGTCATTGGAGAACGGGATAAACATGATGAAAGAAATTGGGGTAAAAGGTAGCGAAAAAACAGTAATAAAAATGGGAAGGTAATTATATGGGAAAATGGGGAAAACGTATAGGATATGGTATTGGGGATCTGGGATGTAATCTGGTTTTCAGTACTATGGCATCTTACCTGATGGTTTTTTATACAGATGTATTTGGGATTACAGCGGCAGCAGCCGGATGTAATTGATTATTCTGAATACGAAAAGAATGCCAGTGTTGCAGGTCTGATCGCTGCTTTTCAGGGCTTTTTTGTAAAAGGCGGAATGGGACTGACAAGTTTTGTCATTGGTGTATTTCTGAAGAATGGCGGCTATGTAGCCAATGCAGTTCAGACAGAGAAAGCACTTTCTTATATTGAAATTTGCTTTATCTGGATTCCAATTGTGCTCTGTGTGATCATTGCAGTACTCACTTATTTTTATAAGCTGGATTCTCTCAGAATAACCATGACAGAGGAACTGGATAACAGAAGAGCTGGCATAAGTTTAGCATGTGAAATGCAGGCAGAATAAAGATTAGTTGTCTGGCTTTGCACAAGTAGTCAGGTGGACTGCAAATTTTACTGGAGTTAGATTGTAGAGAAATATTTGCCATTATATAGCTGGCAGTGGAAGGGAGAATTTGCTTATTCCACTGCCAGTTTTAACAAAATCAAGTAAGCCTCCTGCTTCAATTGCGAAAAGCAATAAGCAGTGGGGGACTTGCTTGTTTTGGAAAGTACTATAGATTAGCAGGAGAAATAAATTGTTTATCAGTAGTGAAATTGTATATGTTATTAAAAAAATAGAAAAAATTTAAATTTAGTGTTGACAAACGAAGTTTCATCATATATACTAATCTTCGTTGATACGACAGAGATGCACAGACAACAAGCTGTGCGGGTGTAGTTCAATGGTAGAACACC
>CAJLTE010000076.1 GCA_905209435.1 uncultured Blautia sp.
CGTGTGCCGGAACCGCCTGCTAAAATAATACCTTTCATGTGTATTCTCCTTTTTCAGTTGTCAGTGAAGTGTATCGAAGGTTTCGCACTTCTTCGATGTTGGTAACAGTATTATAAAAGGTGACCTTAGGTCACCTTCAAGTACTTTTTACAAAAAAGTTAAATTTTGGTTATTTTTCACAAAGAAAAATGCCTGCATCCTTTGTAATAAAGAAACCATCCTTTGTTTTTCGTGCTACAAATCCGCGGAAATCCTTGTATCTGTCCAGCAGATATTGGTTCTGGTTTCCATGACAGGAGAGAATATAGGAAATCAGCGGTTCCGCATCCGGAACGAGAAGGGAGTCATTATAGGATTTCCAGGAGATGTGGGAAAAATACGGCTTAAGGATCTCAGTTCCGTTTTCTCTGCCAAAACGTTCATATAATCTATCTGCGGAGAGGACAATTCTGTTATCGAAATCCTGAACCAGTTGGCTGACTTCCTGCATATGCCGGCTGCCGTAAGTGCTGCAGACGAACTTTCCGCCCGGAGCAAGTACGCGTCGGATCTCGTTGCATACAGCAGGGATATCTTCGCAGTAAAAAAGAACATGGTTGGCGATTACCAGATCAAAGCCGCAGTCTTCATGTGGAATCTCTGCGCAGTTAAAGACTTCAAAAGAAAAGCGGCTGTCTTTACGTCCGATGGCACGCCTTGCATCACGGAGCATACCGGACGACAGATCGGAAAGAGTAACTGAAATATCAGCAGGAAGCTGTGAAATATTCTGTGCCCACAGTGCACCGTCTCCACATCCAAGTTCCAGAATCTTCATATTGTGCTGAATACTGCATTGCTCATAAATCCATGGGAACCAACCCTGTTTATTTTGAGAATAAAGACTGTGCAGATTGATCCGGGAAGAAATGTTAGATGCATTTTGATATTGATTTTTCATACTTTTTTCCATACCGGTCAGGTGGATCAGATCAAGCATCTGGTTCCAGTCTATGGCATGCTGAGAACGGATTGCCTCTGTGGTATCCTGAATCGCTTTTTCTACCAGCTGCATTTGCTCGATACGGTCACGGACCAGTTTTAACTGGATGTTCAGAGAATTTTCCATGAAATGATAGTCTGAATCATCAATAGTCATTTCACGGATGTCGTCCAGTGAGAACCCCAGATATTTGAGAAGTAAGATCTGGGAAAGTCTGGCAAAGTCTTCGTCTGTATAAAAACGTGCTCCGGATTCTGCCACGTAGGACGGCTTTAGTATATTCTGTTTATCATAATAGCGGATAGTGCGAAGTGTTACATGAGCCATCTGTGCAAATTCTCCGGAAGAGTAGTAACCGTCTTTTTTCATAAAAAAACCTTCTTTAGATAGTATTGTCAAATAAAGTTGAAAAATCGCCTGCTCGGGTTGATTTATTTGACTGATATATGTAGAGTATAACATAGTTTATAACCGGGTTACAAGTATCAGGTCGTAGTGTATATATGGGATATTTTTGACGATTTTTCACACATACTAAAGCTTGTGTTTTTATGATAATTGTGATATGGTAAATAAAATCAGGTTGGGTATATCTGTATACCCGGCAGATTTTTATACAAATCATAATCTGGCAGTTCTGCCACAATTTTTCCAAAATACAATAAATATAAGAGTAAACAGTAACGACGATATCAAAATGCAGGAACAGGAGGAGCCTGATGATTAATTTATTCGATTTTACTTACTGTGGCGACTATAATCGACAGATTCAGAATCTTGCGAGGATGGTGCCGGAGAAGTGGAGTTTTTCGGATACAGAAGATAACGGAATCCTGAAAGGGTATCTGGAGCACACATTTAAACGCCTTTATGAAGAAAAGAAGGTGTGGGAGAGGAAGAATTATGCCATATTTAATACAGGACTCTTTAATTATTATTATCAGCCGATTTATGCGTACTTTATTCCCAATCTGGTGCCGGACAGGCAGTTATGGTTTCTGGATGGCTTTTACACAGAATATTATTTATTAAAAGAAGGAATTACCAGCCTGCCGGAAAAAGCAAATTACGTAGAGAATCCGTCAGATCTTGTGTTTGACACAAAACTTCCGGTGATTCCGCAGTATGACCATATTTTCGGAGATGAGGAAAATGCGGCACGTCTCCCGAAAGAAGTGAGAGACAGCAGCATGCGTCTGCAGCTGTTTGACGGTGCGTTGAAGCAGACCCGCCGGATGCTGGAAGCAGATTATAAGACTGCAATTCCTCAGTATTATAATCATTCAATCCAACTTCTTCTTCCTATCTGTCTGCGTCATCCGGGAAGACCGGATCTTGCGCTTGCATGTATGAAAACACCGGATGGAAGTAAATATCTGGGACGGACCTGCCTGACGTTGCGAATGGCCTATCACAATGCGAGACTTCTTGCCAGAGTGGATAAAAGCTGGCTGGTGGAATATTGACACGGAGGATAAGCTTTGTTATATTGGAAAACTACAGATAAAGGCAGGTGGTAAAAGTGAGAAATAAAAGTCTGGATGCGGTAAAAGCAATCGCAGCATGTCTGGTAGTGTGCATTCATGTAAGCTTTCCGGGACAGGTGGGGCAGATTGTAAAGGTATTTGCCAGATGTGCAGTGCCGTTCTTTTTCATGGTATCTGGATATTTCTGTTATTATGAGAATGGAAATGCAGCGGTTAAGATACCACTTAAGATTATACATATCCTGAAACTCCTTATTGTTTCTGTTCTGTTTTATTTTATCTGGGAATATTTAATGGAGATTTTCTTTGAAGGGGATGCAGCATCGTGGATAAAGGGACTTACAGATATAGATCATGTGAGGGAGTTTGTTATTTATAACAGTACATCTCCTGTCAGAGCACATCTGTGGTTTCTGCCTGCGCTGATTTATTGTTATGTTTTAGATTTCTTTATTGAGAAATGTAAGTTAAAAAAAGCGGCATACTGCTGTGTGCCTGCGCTGATGATTGTGCTTTTGTGGAGAGCAGAATTCTGTAGGTTTTTTGGTGGGTTCTATCATACAATGGAATACAGAAATTTTTTATTTACAGGTATGAGTTTTTATCTCACAGGTCAGATGCTTCATGAGAATCAGGATAAAATTGAGAAGAGATTATCAGAAAAGTCAAATTGGATACTTATTGCAGGAGCTACAGTGGGGATTGTGGTTAGTGTTCTGGAATATTGCCTGCAGGGTGCCAGAGAAATTTATACAGGAAATTGTATTACAGTCATCTGTTTGTTTATCTGGCTTATATTATATGGAAGTGAGAAAGAATTTCCGCAGGTACTGGCAGAAGTAGGACGGAAGTATGCTTTTCCCATTTATTTGCTTCATCCGGCAATTGCGGATATCTTGAAAAAATTTTCTGACGCTGCAGGAATCAGCGGTAATATGAGCTGGCTCTGGGTACGTCCTCTGCTCGCATATGTGATTACATTACTGATGATTTGGTGTATTTTCACACTGAATATTCATATCAAAGGCTGTTCACAGAATAAGAAATGTGGTATAGTAATCAGTAAATCTTATGATAAAAAATTAAAGAAAAACCATAAGAAAATTTGCTGAAAAGCACAAAGGAGATAAGATGGCAGAAAAAAATCAGGACACAAGACAGAGGGAGAAGAGAGTGGAACAGACAGAGCAACATGATGAGAGTGTGCTTAATCCGGAAATTAAAAATGAGACGGATCTGTCAAAGAAGGAAAGGCGCCTGATTGAAAAAGAAAAGTTAAAAGGAATGGGCCCCGGAAAGAAGCTGGAATATATTTGGATGTATTATAAACCAGCTATTTTTGGAGTAATTGCCGCGATTGCGCTTGTATTTGCAGCAAAAGATTATTATGAAAACGCCAAAATACAGACAGTAATGGCAGTATCTGTGGTTAATTCTCTGGCAGGTGATACAGATACACTTGAACAGGAGATCAAAGATGTGATCGGCTGCAGCGATGACAAGTACAGCAGGGTTGAGATCGGAATTAATCTTACCACGGATTCTGACCAGAAGGAGTTTGATTATACTGCACAGATGGCATATGTGACACAGGTGCAGACCGGGTCCATTGATGTGATGGTGATGCCCGAATCTCTGTATCAGACGTTGAATGAAAATCATCCGTTTGCGGATATGGAGAATCTTTTGGGTGAGGATATATTTAAATCTTTTGGAGAGCAGACAGATAAGACACATATTTCCATTACAGACAGTGAGCTTGCTGAAGAATTAGGAGTAGCTTATGAGCCGATGTGTATAGTGATCCCATATTCATCGAAGAACCAGGAGAATGCAGTGAAGTGGATACAGACTCTGGCAGATCAGAACTGATTTGGAAATAGCAGTATTCCGCTTTTTCTGTATCGCGGAGCATACTACTGTGTACGGAGCGCACAGTAATAAATACTTGACAGATATCGGCAGTTTATGATATGTTTATCACGCCAAAATTGGTGTGGACTTTTTAGTTTTGTGATAAACATGAACTCTTTTCGCCACACAATTATCGTACATTTATGTACAGATAATTGTGTGGTATTTTTTTTGCCACGAGATGTTGGCGCAAAAGAAAATTGCTGTAGCAGTAAATAAAACAGCAACAGGCAATAAAGTAATAAATCACATTTGGAAGAAAGGGGAAGAGAATGAACAACACTTTTATGAAAGACAAGCCGGTATTTCCGTTACTGGTATCTATGGCTATGCCAATGGTCCTGTCCATGCTTGTGAATTCGCTGTACAATATTGTGGACAGCTTCTTTGTGGCAAAGATCAGTGAGCAGGCAATGACAGCGCTGTCTCTGGTATATCCGGTACAGAACTTTATCAACGCGGTTGCGATTGGTTTCGGTGTGGGAATCAATGCGCAGATATCCTTCCATCTGGGAGCAAAGAATATTAAGAATGCCAATACAGCAGCTACTCATGGCATGTTCTTTAATATTCTCCACGGCATTATCTTTACTGCTGTCTGTATTCCGTTTATGCCGGTATTCCTTAAGATGTTTACAAAGGAACAGGATGTAGTTTCGCTTGGAGTACAGTACTCAACAATCGCATTTGCGTTTTCTGTAGTAATTATGATCAGTCTGTCTTTTGAAAAGATTTTCCAGGCTGTTGGAAGAATGAAACTTACTATGCTCAGTCTTCTGGTTGGCTGTATCTCCAATATTATTCTGGATCCGCTTCTTATTTTCGGAGTTGGATTTTTTCCGAAAATGGGAATCAGAGGTGCGGCACTTGCAACAGGGCTTGGACAGGTATTCACAGTTGTGGTATATCTGATCGCATATAAGAAATGTGATATTCCGGTCCGCGTCAGCAGAAAATATATGAAATTAGACAGAAACCTGGATACGAAATTGTACCTGGTAGGTGTTCCTGCTATTCTGAATATTGCACTTCCATCAGTACTGATCTCATTTCTGAATCAGATTCTGTCTGCTTTCTCAGGAAGCTACGTAGTTGTTCTGGGAATTTATTATAAGCTGCAGACATTTCTGTATTTGCCGGCAAGCGGTATTGTACAGGGAATGCGTCCGCTGATGGGATATAACTACGGAGCAGGAGAGACGAAACGTGTGAAGAAGATCTTTGGGCTCTCTCTCTGCCTGAACAGTATGATCATGCTTGCAGGAACGATCATCTGTATTGTGGCATCCGGTTCACTGATGGGAATGTTTACTGAGAATCCGGAGACTGTAAAAATCGGTACCACTGCACTGAGGATTATCTGTATTGGATTTATTCCTTCTGCAGTTTCTGTTACAGCCTGCGGAGCATTAGAAGGACTGGGCAAAGGTACCCAGTCTCTGGTGATTTCTTTATTAAGATATATTGTGGTGATAATCCCGGCAGCTTACCTGCTGTGCTATTTTGCAGGAGCAGGAACTGTATGGAATGCGTTCTGGATCTGTGAACTTACAACAGCGGCAGTAGTATGCATCGGGATTAAATATTACTGGAACCGTCTGTTACGATAAGACGACTGTATTAAAGTTGTTGTGCCTTAAATACTGCATTAAGGCTGTTACGAAAGATCTGTATCTGCCTGACATCGCTTTTCCAGATGGCGGTTGATCAGGAGCAGAAATACAACTGTAGAAAGGACGGAACAAACTCCGTCGGCTACAGGTTCTGCGAAAAAGGCCGCTTTTGCACCAAAGAAAGCGGGCAGTACAGCTGCGCTTAACACAAAGAGAGACTTCCTGGTAACAGAAAGTGCAAGCCCGGTTTTAGGACGTTCCAGTGCGGTAAGGCCGTCTACGAAGACATACTGGAAACTCAATGGAATGATCATCAGTGCATAGGTCTGGATTGCCCAGACAGAGAACTGAATATACTGTGGATCAGTTGTAAACAACAGAACAAAATACCGGGGAACAAGCCGGGAGAGAAGGAACATGATGGTGGTAAAGATAAGCATTACTCCCAGAATGTTCCTTTCTGCGTCTTTGACTCTGTCTGCACGTCTGGCACCGTAATTATAGCTGAGAATTGCCTGAGTACCGCCGCTGATACCAATCATGGGTGAAGTGATCAGAAGCATATAACTCTGTGCAATGGTGGCACATGTGATCAGCATATCTCCCTGAGAAGCACCGCCGTATTTCTGCAGGATCGCATTCATGATGATCAGGATCAGACTGTCTGTGGCAAGTATCAGAAACGGGGAAAATCCCAGAGAAATAATTTTGCCCATAATTTTTGGGTCATATTGCCCAAATGTGATCTTTACCGGAACTTTTTTCCCAAAGAGGAAATTCATGGCAAAAAGGCATGAAAGTACCTGGGAAATGACTGTTGCAATAGCTGCGCCCGCGATCCCCATTTGAAAACCGAAGATGAAAACCGGGTCTAACAAAATATTACATCCTGCACCGATCAGAACTGTAAACATTCCAATAAGGGGAAATCCCTGACAATTGATAAAATAGTTCAGTCCTGTAGCCATCAGGGCGAAAAAGGTTCCTATTGTATAAATGGTCAGGTATGTATTGGCAAATGGAAAGGTAGCTTCACTTGCACCAAATAACATAAGCAGCTTATTTTTTAACATAAGAAAGCTGATGGTCAGCAGAACAGAGAAAATACTGAGCATAAGAAAAGAATTTGCCAGTACCTGTTCTGCTTTTTTTGTATTCTTTTCACCCAGGCGGATTCCCATTGTGATGGAACCGCCAATCCCTACCAGGGTCCCAAAAGAAGTAAGGAGTGTAACGATAGGGCCGCATACGCCTGCACCTGCAAGTGCAAGAGTACCATTACCGGCAATATGACCGATATACATTCTGTCAATGATACTGTAAAGCACATTGACAAACTGTGCGGTCATTGAAG
The DNA here is from genome assembly GCA_905209435.1 of uncultured Blautia sp. The sequence continues at coordinate 7,351 of CAJLTE010000076.1, forward strand.
GTATGGCAAGCTGAAGCACCAGAGTACGTATCGGAGCCTTGCCAAGATCTGCTGTTGTGTTCATTTTTTATTTCCTCATCCGTTCGAAAGGGACTGCTGCGTTTATTTACGCAGCAGTCCCTGTTATTAAATGTTACTGTTTATTATAACAGTATAGTTATCTTTTAAATGATATATTACATTTTACCAGATATTGATAAAAAAAGCTATTCTTTTTCGGCAATATTAAAAGATATATCGAATGATAAGGATTTCTGTGACTGACCGAAAAAGTTCATATACACTGACTTAAACGCTGGATGATTTCTTTGGTATTATCCACTTCGATAGATGAATAATTCATAATATATACATTATCCGGTGCTTCTTCCGGAACATGATAGTAACCGGACAGTGGGGAAAGCTTTATACTTTGTGTAAGGGCTGACTGTATCAGGTTCGCCTCTGTCTGACTGGTGCTGATCTCCATAAGGAAGTGGACACCTGCCTCTTCTCCGGATATGGTGACGAAATCATTCAACCGGCTGGTTTTGATGGCAGTGATCAGTGTATCTCGTTTGGAATGGTAGTAATTTCTGAGTCTGTTGATATGTTTCTCAAAATAGCCTTCCTGAATAAATTTGGCCAGTGTGTACTGCTCAAAGTTGGATACAGTACAAGAATAGAAGGAGAGCTTTTTATAAAATTCATCCAGAAGCTGTCCGGGCAGTACCATATAGCTGATACGGACGGTGGAGGAAAGGGTTTTGGTAAATGTATTCATATAAATAACTTTATCCGAAACATCAATACTCTGAAGCGTTGGGATCGGCTGCCCGCTCAGACGGAGTTCACTGTCGTAATCATCTTCAATGATATATCGGTTTTCTCCTCTGGATGCCCAGCCAAGAAGTTCATAACGTCTGCTGATGGGCATAACGATCCCGGTTGGATAATGGTGGGAAGGAGAGATATGGACAATATCTGCTTGTTTTTCTTCTAATTCAGAAACTTTTACCCCGTCACTGTCCATGTTAATGTACTCACATGGAACCTGCCAGCTTTTGTAAATCTGAGAAATTTTACGGTATCCCGGATTTTCTACTGCATAAATTCTGTCCTTGCCGAAAAGCTGGATCAGAAGCCCGTAGAGATATTCAGTACCTGCACCTACGATGATCTGTTCCGGCAATACTGTCATTCCTCGAAATTCTTTCAGGTATGTGGCAATCGCCTCACGGAGAAAAAGGATTCCGCCGCATGGAGGATTAGTCATCAGCTGCATTTGATTTTCGTTTAATACCTCACGGACCATTTTTGTCCAGATGGTAAACGGAAAAAGTTCAGACTGAGTCTGATTGCTGGAAAAATCAGCCAGGTATCCAGAGTTTCCGCTTGTGAGAGGTACCATTTCCTTAGTAATATTTTTCTTTTCAATTTCTATGGCTTTCTTGAAATCTGTGACATAGAAGCCTCTTTTGGGCATGGAATAAATATATCCTTCTGCAATTAACTGTTCATAGGCATTTTCTACAGTGATCACACTTATACCCAGATTTTTTGCAAAAGAGCGTTTGGACGGTAATTTTTCTCCAGGCCTGATATTTCCCTGTAATATGTCATTTTTGATGCATTTATATAAATATTCATACAGAGAATCTGACCCTGTATTTGTAAAATTATAGGTAATCATTTGTAATAGTTTCTCCAATCTGACCTTACTGAATATATCTGAATTGACGATTTAAATATATTCACTTCTGCATTATACTCTGTCCAAGCTGATTCGTACAGAAAAAATTAAAGAGAATATCAGAAATCTTAAAATACAGGAGGAAAATTCACATGGAAAACAGATATGAATTAAACAAACAGCTTGCGCAGATGTTAAAAGGCGGTGTCATCATGGACGTTACCACACCGGAGCAGGCAAAGATCGCAGAGGCAGCAGGTGCATGTGCAGTTATGGCACTGGAGCGTATTCCGGCAGATATCCGTGCAGCAGGCGGCGTTTCCAGAATGAGTGATCCCAAAATGATCCAGGGAATCCAGAATGCAGTTTCCATTCCGGTTATGGCGAAATGCAGAATCGGTCATTTCGTAGAGGCACAGGTGCTCGAAGCAATCGAGATCGACTATATCGATGAAAGTGAAGTATTATCTCCTGCAGATGATGTTTACCATATTAATAAAAGAAACTTCAAAGTTCCGTTTGTATGCGGCGCGAAAGATCTTGGAGAGGCGCTGAGAAGAATCAATGAAGGTGCGTCCATGATCCGTACAAAAGGCGAACCCGGAACCGGAGATATTGTACAGGCAGTACGCCACATGCGTAAGATGAACAGCGCCATCGCACAGCTTACAAGTATGAGAGAAGATGAACTCTTCGAAGCTGCAAAACAGTTCCAGGTACCATATGAACTGGTTGAATATGTACATAAGAATGGCAAACTCCCGGTAGTAAACTTCGCAGCAGGCGGTGTTGCGACTCCTGCAGATGCAGCTCTGATGATGCAGCTTGGCGCAGAGGGTGTATTCGTTGGTTCCGGTATCTTCAAATCCGGAAATCCGGCAAAGAGAGCCAATGCGATCGTGAAAGCAGTTACAAACTATACAGACGCAAAGATGATCGCAGAATTATCCGAAGATCTTGGAGAGGCCATGGTTGGTATCAATGAAAGCGAGATCCAGCTTTTGATGGCAGAAAGAGGCAAATAATGACAATTGCAGTTTTAGCAGTGCAGGGTGCCTTTATTGAACATGAGAAGAAACTTGAGAAACTGGGCGCATCCTGCATCGAACTCAGAAAAGCAGAAGATCTGGAGCAGCATTACGATGGTCTGGTACTTCCGGGAGGAGAAAGCACGGTACAGGGAAAACTACTCAAAGAACTTGGAATGTACGACACTATCAAATCTCAGATAGAAGCAGGAATGCCGGTTCTGGCAACCTGCGCAGGACTGATCCTGCTGGCAGATAATCTCGAAGGCGGAGAACCCGGACACTTACAGACTATGCCGGTAACCGTAAAGCGAAATGCATACGGAAGACAGCTTGGCAGCTTCCATACAGAAGCTAATCTGGAAGGAGTCGGAGAAGTCCCAATGACATTCATCCGTGCTCCGTATGTAGCAGAAGCAGGAGACGGCGTACAGGTACTTGCAACAGTAGAAAACAAAATCGTAGCCGTAAAATATAAAAACCAGCTCGCCCTCGCATTCCATCCGGAACTGGACGAGAATGATGAGATACATAAGGCGTTTCTGGCGATGTGTGAAGAATAAAGCATACTTGACAAAATCAGCTGATTCATAGATAATTCCTGTATACAGATACCTGCAATGGTACTAGGAGGTGTTAACTTGAAACAGTGTATGGACTCTGATAATCTGCACAGACGATTAAAGAAGATCATCGGGCAGGTGCAGGCGATTGACCGTATGATTGACGAAGATGTTCCATGTGAAGATATCCTTTCACAGATAAATGCAGCGAAGTCAGCATTACATAAAGCAGGACAGGTAGTTCTGGAGGGACATATCCAGCATTGTGTCCGTGATGGAATCGAACATGGAGATGCAGATAAGACTATCGCAAACTTCACAAAAGCAGTAGAACGATTTGCAAATATGAAATAATATTGAGGGCCAGTCTATAGGGAAGACTGGTCTTTAATAATTTTCTGATAGAATGTGGAGCAAATGATTTTAGACGTTTGACTTTACAATTTGTTTGCTGTACGCATTAAAGGCGTATAGAAATATGTTGACAAATACGCCTACAATACGCATAATAAATATGAAACCTGTAAATATATTTATATTGAGGAACGAAAATATATGAAAAGGAGAGATTTAATCTGGCTTCTCGAGAGGAATGGATGGGTTTTGAAGCGGAATGGCAGTAACCATGATCTGTACACGGACGGAAACCGCTGCGAAGCAATTCCCAGACACTCGGAAATAAATGAGAAGCTTGCACAGGCAATCATCAGAAGATTGGATTTGTGAAACGACAAGGGAGGGTCGCTATGAAAGGAGCATATCCTATTATTTTACAAAAGACAGAAGATGGATATTACGTGAATATTCCAGATTTTGAAATCGGGACACAGGGAGATTCCATTGCAGATGCTATGGAAATGGCCAGGGATGCAATAGGACTGACAGGGATTGATATGGAAGATGATGGAAAAACACTTCCAGAACCTTATACAGTCAAATTTGAACAGGAAAAAGATGATATTGTGACACTGGTTGATGTGGATTTTACAGAATACAGAAGAAGAGCAGATAATAGAGCAGTAAAGAAAAACTGCACGATTCCATACTGGATGAGTGTGGCAGCAGATAAGGCAGGGGTAAATTATTCCAGACTTTTGCAGGACGCTATTACTAATTTCCTTGGGCTTAATAAAGTACAGGGATAAACAAACAGAGAATATTTTCGTTTCCAAAAGATAAATAAAAATAACTGTTCGGTACTTTACTTTATGGAATAACAGATTGCTGAACAGTTATAAACAAGGTACAGTTCCTGATTGTCTGATGATAAAATTAGTAATACATAAGGCAATCAGAGACAAGAGAAAACCCGGAAATTCAGGAGTATCCAGTCAAATGGAACTCCATGATTTTCCGGGCTTATTTTTTCTGAGAAAAAAATTTTCAGACCTTGAATCCATTTCCGAAATCGTTTCGTTATAAAAGATAGCGGTTAAGAAAATAGCAACTATCTCCGGGCGCGCTTTTCGATCAGTCCGAGGAGACCATACAGGATAATAGCAATGATGCACAGGATGATAATGGACATCAGCACCCAGGTAAGCTTAAAGGTCTGGCTGGAATAGATGATCAGATAGCCCAGACCTTTTCTGGCGCCGATAAATTCTCCTATGATAACACCAACCAGACACAGACCAATATTAACTTTCATGACACTGAGCAGCAGCGGCACAGAAGACGGAAGAATAATCTTCATAAGTTTCTCTTTCTTTCCGCCTCCCAATGTCTCGATAAGCTTCAGTTTCTCCGGGTCTGCTTCGCCGAAACCTGTATACAGATTCAGAATCGAGCCAAAGATAGCAACCGACATACCGCAGACAATGATCGTTCGTTCATTGGCACCCAGCCATACAATAAGCAAAGGTGCCAGTGCAGATTTCGGCAGACTGTTCAGCACTACAAGATAAGGCTCTGTGATCTTTGCAAGTCTGGGACAGGTCCACAGCAGAACTGCCATCCCTGCACCCAGAACTACAACGAACACAAAGCTGACCAGTGTTTCCGTGATCGTCACAGAAAGATGGGGAAAAATAGAGCCGTCTCTGCACATACTGCAGAAACTGCGCCAGATCGTTCCCGGACTGCTGAAGATAAAAGAATCGATCAGCCCGGTTCTGGCAGAGATTTCCCACAGCACCAAAAAGAGAAGAAGAATAAAGATCCGTAGAAAAATGACCAGCTTCTTTTCTCTTTTCCGATGACGGATATACTGTTTTTGATGATATGAAGCTTCAGGCATCATGATTGAGCTCCTTCCAGATAAGGTTAAAATAAGATTTAAAGTCGGGGGCATTTCTGGAAGCCATCGGAGTACGGTTTTCCAGATCAAAACAGATCGGTACGATCTTACGAATAATGGCAGGCCGGGGAGAAAGAATGATAACCCGGTCTGCCATGCTGATCGCTTCCGAAATATCATGAGTGACAAGGATCGCAGTCTTTTTCTCCTGACGCAGGATCCTGCCGATGTCATCACTGACATTGAGCCGGGTCTGGTAGTCAAGAGCGGAGAAAGGTTCGTCAAGCAGAAGAAGCTCCGGCTTTAATGCCAGAGTACGGATCAGGGCAGCTCTCTGGCGCATTCCTCCGGATAATTCAGACGGATGAGCAGAACGGAATTTGTCCAAACCGTAATCCGAGAGAAGCTGATCTACATAAGCAAGCTTTTCGGCAGTGAGTTCTTTACGGATTTCCAGACCGAGAAGAACATTTTTATAAATTGTCCGCCACTCCAGCAGATGATCCTTTTGTAACATATATCCGATACGGCAGTCACCGGAAGTCACCGGCGTACCGTCCAGAAGAATCTGCCCCTGTTCCGGCCGGATCAGCCCGCAGATCAGGTTCAGCAGTGTGGACTTTCCACAGCCTGACGGTCCGACAATAGCGAGAAATTCGCCGGGCATCAGCTGAAAGGATATATGAGAAAGGGCAGGGGTTTCCCCTGATAAACTATGATAGGAGAGACAGACATCTGTAATATCCAGCAGTGGTTTCATACAGATACCTCCATGTTTGCTAGGATGAATATTAATGAATATTTTCATAATTTATGATATGCAGAAATGCCGGGGTATGATATAATAGATAAACTATAGTATTTTTACTTAAGGATTCTGTTCATGACAGACACCAGGACATAAAAGAAAGTATAGAAACCAGAGAAATGCTGTAAAAAACTGTATCAAGAAAGTGTAAGAAATGAGAACTAAGAAAAAAGCGATATTCAACACAGTCTTTCTGATCCTCGTATTTTCTCTTACTGTATATATGGTATTTAAGGGAGAGGATCTGGGAGAGATTATCCATACAGTACGGCAGGCAGATCCGGTTTACTTACTGATCAGTATCGTCTGCGTGGTGCTGTTCATACTTGGTGAGTCCGTGATCATCTTCTATATGATGAAGACTCTCGGGGCGAAAGTAAAAATGGGACATTGTGCCCTGTATTCCTTTGTCGGATTCTTTTTCAGCTGCATTACCCCGTCTGCGTCCGGCGGACAGCCTATGCAGATTTATTTTATGAAAAAGGACAAACTTCCGATTCCTGTTACTACGCTGGTTCTGATGATCGTTACCATTACCTATAAAGCAGTCCTGGTGGTGATCGGAATTGTGATCTGGCTTTTCGGCAGAGGTTTTCTGGAGGGATACCTGGGTCAGTACATGTGGGTATTTTACCTGGGTGTAGGCCTGAATATTTTCTGCGTCACTTTTATGATGATTCTTGTATTTGCGCCGGGACTGGCGAAATGGATCATGGTAAAAGGCCTGAAGCTTATCGAGCATTTCCGTTTTCTTAAGCCAAAGAAGACCAGGCTTGAGAAACTGGAAGCGTCCATGGATCAGTACCATGAGACGGCAGCTTTTTGGGCAAGTCACAAGCTGGTGATCCTGAAAGTATTTCTGATCACTATGGTGCAGAGAATTTTGTTATTTACAGTTACATACTGGGTATACCGTTCGCTGGGATTTCATGGATATTCCATCATAACCCTTACGATTTTGCAGTCTGTCATATCTGTCTCTGTTGATATGCTGCCTTTACCCGGAGGAATGGGAATCAGTGAATCTCTTTATCTGGTGATGTTTGCACCGATTTTTGGAGAGTCATTACTTCCTGCAATGTTACTCAGCAGAGGAATTTCCTATTATGCACAGATGTTGATCAGTGCAGTGATGACCTGTGTGGCATATCTTATAATAGGAAGAAAAGAACAAGAAGATTAGGGGAGAAGTTATGTTATTAGGAATTTATGATTACACAGTAGTGCTGACATATATCAGCCTTGGAATATCAGTCTTTGGAATCACAAGAGCTTTGGAGGGGAATTTCCGTGTCGCAATTTTCTGTCTGGCACTTTCCGGTTTATGCGACATGTTTGATGGAAAAATTGCCAGAACAAAGAAAAATCGTACAGATGATGAAAAGAATTTTGGAATTCAGATAGATTCCCTATGTGATGTAGTCTGCTTTGGAATTTTTCCGGCAATGATATGTTATTGCCTGGGAGTAAATACTCCGGGCGGAATAGCGGCACTGATTTTTTACAGTGTGGCATCTGTCATCCGACTTGCGTATTTTAATGTCACAGAAACAAAGAGGCAGAATGAAACGTCTGAGAACAGACTGTATTATCAGGGACTGCCGATCACATCTATGGCGATCATCCTGCCGTTTCTTTATCTGATGAGAAGGTATTG
>CAJLTE010000077.1 GCA_905209435.1 uncultured Blautia sp.
AAGACGGAAAACAGTCTGTAGCTAAATACGTAGAGCAGGTTGCTAAAGAAAACGGCGCTAAGATCACAATCAAAGGTTTCGTACGTTACGAGACAGGCGATGGTATCGAAAAGAAAGAAGAAAACTTTGCAGAAGAAGTTGCAAAGCAGATGCAGGGCTAATTCTTCAAATGATGCTTGCATAATGTTTATAATGGGAGTGTGACATATAACATGTCACACTCTTTTTGTACTAATGTAAAAGTGTATTACGATTTTCTGGATGCTTCTGCCGATGAGGCTAAAATTCTGGTTTTTCTGAATAAGAATTATGATTTAATTGACGATGGGAAGGAATTAAAAGGGAATCTTTTAGATCAGATTGAAAACAGCCAGCATGTAGCTGACCGAGTTCTTCTTCGATATAATCTGCAACGTCTGAGCAACTAATTTTTTGAAAAAGTAGTTGATGATTTACTTCTTATGTGCTAATCTAATTATAGACCGTAGGAAGGCATGGGTAATGCCCGAATCCAAATATTCCATTGGCGGGTAGGCAGCTAAGAAGAAATAGCTGCCTATTTTACTATGTGAGAGGAAACGATGTAAAAGAACAGAAACTTCCTGACACACGCTAAAAAATAGGAATGTTTGTTATATGCAGAATATGTGGAGGCTTCGAAATTTTATAATCACTATATTTTCTAGTTGTTATGAAAGTTTCGGAGCCGTTTTCTATGGAAAAATAAAATGGCGAAATATTCTGAACAATCTGAAGATATTTTACAAGACTTTCTAATGCCTTAGAGATAAAATAAGACACGGAAAGGAGGAGAGAAAGCAATATGAAAAAAGAAATACGGACAGTAGTTTATGATGAAGAACTTCGGCTTGAAGCATACCGTTTTGAGGGGATTGCAAAGGCTTTCCCAAATCATTTTCATGAGCATTATGTGATAGGGTTGTTCCTGTCAGAATACAGGATGGACAAGAAGAAAACAAAAATAAATTTTCAAAATGAAAAATGAGTTAGTAGCATCATAATCTGATTGTTTGAGTAATGGGATTACAATTTAATATGAACAGTATGAAAGGGACTGTCCGTAGACGGTCCCACAAAGTTTTATTGTTTTTCTAATTCTGTTCTCAGTTTTTCTTCCATCACTGCAAGTGGCGCTTCCATGCCAGTCCATAACGTGAAATTAAGTGCTCCCTGGCATGCGAGCATACCAAGACCGTTTACGTTTTTTGCGCCCTGGGCGGCACAGCTTTTTAAAAATTCTGTTTCTGCGGGATGAAAGACTACGTCACATACAGTCATCTGGTCGGTTACGGTACCGTAATCAATATCCGGTTTTGCAGTGATATCCGGTGAAAATCCGATGGATGTGGCATTGATCAGGATATCAGTATTTTCTGGAATTTTCAACTCTTTCTTCCATGCATAGCCAGCTGCATCTGCCTTTGTATTTTCACGGATAATTCTGGCTAATTCTTCAACTTTTGACTGTGTACGGTTAAAAATGTAAACCTGTGAAGCACCAGCCAGAGCACATTCAACAGCAATTGCCTTGGCAGCTCCGCCTGCCCCGAGGATTACTATATTTTTTCCATCAAGAGAAATTCCCTTATTAGAAAGAGCCTGTACAAATCCTTTTCCGTCTGTGTTTTCACCAAACAGTTTCCCGTCTTTTACGACAATCGTATTGACAGCTCCGATGATTCTGGCTGCTTCCGATAATTCATCAAGATATGGAATAGCCCGGATTTTATGCGGCATGGTAAGATTCATGCCTTTCATATGCAGTGCACGAATAGATTTCATTGCTATATCCAGATCTTTATCTGTTACTTTCAGGGTCAAATATCGATAATTCAGTCCACAGGCAGCAAATGCCGCTTCCTCCATCACACCAGTCGGATTGTCCTCCACCGGATCTCCAAAGACACCTACAAGTTCAGCTCTGTAATTTATGCTCATACAGTTGTCCTCCAATATATCAGTTTGATATATATTTTAATCTCTCCAGGACAGGAATACAATTCTATTTTCTGAATTTTTTATATCTGTAAAGAAGCGTAAACATTATCTAACACCTAGAGTGTGTTTGAAAAATCATTCCCGCAATCTGCACGCCCCACTTTGCGGTATATTTTGCTCGAATTCGGTTGTCGTAGCCCGCTACGACGCCCTCATCCGAACAAAATCTTCCACAAATTGTGACGCACATCTTGCAGAAAGCCTTTTTCAAACACGCTCTAAGACATGATCAAAAAATTTTAAAATCTGTTCAATGGGAAAAATTAAATTGCTGAAATTTGAAACTGCCATTATAATAAAGAATAGCAATGCTTGGAATTAATTTGAATATGTTGAAAAAGGAGTTATTTTACAAATGAACATTTTTTCAGGCTATGAGCTGTTATGGCTGTTTTTTGTTTATTCGTTTCTGGGATGGGTGCTGGAGACGGCTACAGCTACGTTGAAACAGCGTAAGTTTTCTAACAGAGGTCTTGTAAACGGACCGTTTTGTGTAATGTATGGAATTACAGCAGTAATAATTTCTGTTGGTCTGCAGGAGCTGACAGGATTCTGGCTGTTCTGGTATTCGATGATCTATGCTACGGTGATTGAGTGGGTCGGAGGTCATCTGATTGAGAAAGCATTTAAAGAGAGATGGTGGGATTATTCCGAAGTTAAATGGAATCTGGATGGATATATATGTCTGCCTGCATCCGTCCTGTGGGGAGTTTTTGGATACATAGTAGTCAGATGGGGAAATGGACTGACATGGAAGCTGTTATCTGTTTTTCCATCTGTGTTATCACATATTATACTGTTGGTTTTAGTTGGGCTGTTATTTGTGGATATTATGGCGTCTTATCTTTTGCTGATAAAGAAAGGGCCATATTTGAAACAGTGTGCGGCTGCAAATGAACAGCTTGATAAAGTAAGCGGACGTCTTACTTTGTGGATCACAGGCTGGATTGAACGAAGAATCCACAAAGCGTATCCAAAAGTAAAGAAAATGCAGACAGCAGAGAATACTGGAGCAGAGACCGTTTTTGCTCAGGGGTGTGGCTTTTATAAGGTGATGCTGCTGTTTATTATTGGGGCGTTTTTGGGGGATATTGTTGAGACTGTCTTTTGTCGTATCACAATGGGTTACTGGATGAGCAGAAGCAGTCTGGTATGGGGACCGTTCAGTATTGTGTGGGGACTGGCTCTGGCACTTGTTACCTGTCTTCTGTATAAATATAAAGATCGCAGCGAGAGTTTTCTCTTTCTGACAGGTACTTTTCTTGGTGGTGCTTATGAGTATTTGTGCAGTGTATTTACGGAGATTTTCTTTGGCAAAGTATTCTGGGATTACAGTAAGCTGCCGTTTAATCTGGGAGGAAGGATTAATCTGCTGTATTGTTTTTTCTGGGGGATCGCAGCGGTTGTATGGTTTAAGAAAGTCTATCCGCTTCTTTCAGGTCTGATTGAGAAAATTTCTGTAAAACCAGGCAAGGTGCTTACCTGGTTTTTGACAGTATTTATGTGCTGCAACATTGTGGTTTCTTCTATGGCGCTGATACGTTATGATCAACGTGCGCAGGGAGCTAAGGCACAAAATCAGATAGAAAAATGGGTGGATATACATTTCAATGATGCAAGAATGAAACAGATTTATCCAAAAGCGAAGTCTACACATTGATTGATCTTTGAATCTGAGGACAGTTCTGTTTCTGAAGATAGTCGAAAAAGAGCGGAAAGAATAAACTGATGAAAAGAGAACTGACAGATTCGAAATTACTGGATTATCAGGAAAAGATAGAGCAGTCAGGAAATCTTCTGTTATCGATTATTAATAATGTACTTGATATGGCGCGTATTGAGAGCGGAAAGCTGGAACTGGATGAAAGTTATGCAATGGTTTCTGACATTCTGGAGAAAATAAACGGCGTGTTCGAAATGGAGGCAAAGAAAAAAGATATTCATTATATTCATGAAGTACAGATTAAACATCAGCACATTATGTGTGATATTACTAAGGTACAGGAGATTCTTGTAAACCTTATCAGTAATGCAGTAAAATATACGCCTCATGGTGGAATGGTGACTGTAAGATTGAGGGAGATACCAAGTAATAAAGAGGGATTTATGGGCATCAGAACCGAGATTATGGATACTGGTATAGGAATGAGCAAAGATTTCCTTCCATTGTTATTTGTCGCTTTTGCACGCGAACGAAATACAACTATGGGAAAGATTGCAGGAACGGGACTTGGGATGCCTATTGTAAAAAAATATATTGATCTGATGGGCGGTACAATTGATGTAGAAAGTGAACTGGGAAAGGGAACAAAATTTACGGTTATTCTTCAATTCAAAATAGCTGATAGGGTATATTATGAACAGATAACAGAAAAATGTGCTGATGTTACAGGTGAGGCAAGCATCAGAGGTAAACGTATTTTATTAGCGGAAGACAATGATTTAAATGCAGAAATTGCAATGACCATTTTGGAAGATATGGGACTTGAAGTTGAACGTGTTGAAGATGGAATTAAATGTGTTGCCAGAATAGAACAGGAACCATCAGGCAGTTTTGATTTAATATTAATGGACATTCAGATGCCGAACATGGATGGATATAAGGCAACGCAGACCATTCGACATCTGACAGATCATAATAAAGCCGGTATTCCGATTGTTGCCATGACTGCAAATGCCTTTGAGGAAGATCGAAAGAAAGCATTAGATAAGGGAATGAACGGGCATATAGCGAAACCAATTGATATAGATAAAGTTAAGGCAGTTTTGTTTTCTGTTCTGAAATAGTATGCCATGATCACCCTCCGAACGAGTACTTGTAATGTATCAGATTATGTGCTAAAGTCAATACAGTTTAGGCAAAAGCTAAAATAAAATATTCTTGACATTAAACCCTACTTTAATGATATGATTAATCGAGATCATGAAAATTCTTGATAACAAAAGACAGGAGGCTAAGAACCATGGAGAATAAACTGGAACATTTAAAAGATTACCTCAAAGAGCTTGGCAGCGTAGCAGTTGCTTTCTCAAGCGGGGTGGACTCTACATTTTTATTAAAAGTAGCTCATGATGTGCTGGGGGATAAGGCGATTGCGATTACAGCACAGTCCTGCTCTTTCCCGAAAAGAGAGCTGAATGAAGCGAAAGCATTTTGTGAGAAAGAAGGTATTAAGCATGTGATCTGCCAGTCTGAGGAACTGGAGATTGATGGATTTGCACAGAACCCGCCGAACAGATGCTACTTATGTAAGAAAGAACTGTTTGAGAAGATCGGTGATATCGCAAAAGAAAATGGAATTGAATACATTGTAGAGGGTTCCAATATGGATGACAACGGTGATTACAGACCAGGACTGATCGCAGTGAAGGAACTTGGAGTTAAGAGTCCGTTAAGAGAGGCAAAGCTGACAAAAGCAGAGATCAGAGAGTACTCAAAAGAGTTGGGACTTCCAACCTGGGATAAGCAGTCATTTGCCTGTCTGTCTTCCAGATTTGTATACGGTGAGACGATCAGCGAGGAGAAACTTGGAATGGTTGAGAAAGCAGAGCAGCTTTTACTTGACTATGGATTCCATCAGGTTCGTGTCCGGATTCATGGATTACTTGCAAGAATCGAGATCATGCCGGAGGAATTTCCGAAACTTCTGGAGAAGAATGTCCGAGAGGATATTGCGAAGAAATTTAAGGAGTATGGATTCACCTATGTGACCATGGATATCCTTGGATATCGTATGGGCAGCATGAACGAGACACTTGACAAAAACGACAAAAAGACTCTTTAGTTACGGCGACAAATCAGTTGACAAATATCTCAGATATCATTACACTGTTAAATAGAGAAAAGGGCTGCTGCATTTCTATGTGGCCGCCCTTTTCATGCCTATAGAGACCTGTAAAGGAGAAAATTGCAATGACAGTAAACGAAAGAATTACCGCGCTTCGGGAACGCATGAAAGAGAAAAAAATTGATGCTTATCTGGTCCCGACAGATGATTTCCATGCATCTGAATATGTTGGAGAATATTTTAAGTGCCGAAAATATATCACCGGATTTACCGGCTCTGCGGGAACAGCAGTAATCATGCAGGATATGGCCGGTCTGTGGACAGACGGACGTTATTTTATCCAGGCAGCGGCACAGTTAGAGGGAACTGGGATAGATCTTTTTAAGATGGGAGAGCCTGGAGTTCCGACTGTACACCAGTTTCTGGAAGAAAAATTAGGAGAAGGCATGTGCCTTGGTTTTGACGGAAGAACTATCAGTGCAAAAGAAGCTGCTGAATTTTCCGAAATGCTTGGAAAGAAAGGCGCCACTCTTTCTGTAGATTATGATCTGGTAGGTGAGGTATGGGAAGACCGCCCGGCACTTTCCTGTGAACCTGTTATGGAACTGGATGTAAAATGGGCAGGGGAATCCCGTGCAGATAAAATTGCGAGGATCCGTAAAGCAATGGAAGAAAAAGAAGCAGATGCTTTTGTGCTGACTTCTCTGGATGACATTGCATGGCTGTTGAACATCCGCGGCGGAGATGTACATTGCTGTCCGGTTGTACTGTCTTACCTGGTAATGACTCAGAAAGAGATCAAACTGTTTGCCAATGAGAAAGCATTTCCTGCAGATGTTCTGAGTGCGCTCGCAGAGGATGGCGTGACACTTCTTCCATATGACAGTGTTTATGAATATGTAAAAACATTTGCAAAAGATATGACCGTACTTCTCTGCAAGCAGAAAGCTAACAGCCGTCTGGTAAAAAATATTCCGGATGGGGTTAAGATTCTTGATGAAGAGAACCTGACACTTCTTCCAAAAGCAATTAAGAATCCTGTTGAAGTAGAAAATGAACGTATTGCACATATCAAAGATGGAGTTGCGCTTACAAAATTTATTTACTGGTTGAAGAAGAACGTAGGAAAGATTCCAATGACAGAATTGAGTGCAGAGGAGAAATTATACAGTTTCCGTGCACAGCAGGAGAATTTTATTGACAACAGCTTTGATCCGATCATTTCCTATGGAACCCATGCTGCAATTGTTCATTATTCCGCAACGCCTGAGACAGATATTCCGATTGAACCAAGAAGCTTCCTGCTTGCAGATACAGGAGGAAATTATTATGAGGGAACAACAGATACTACACGTACCATTGTAATGGGAACTGTAACTGATGAGGAGAAGAAATACTTTACTGCAGTTTTACGTGGCATGCTGAATCTGGGAAATGCGAAATTCCGTTATGGATGCACGGGAGTAAACCTGGATTGTCTGGCACGTGGTCCGCTGTGGGAACTGGGAAAGGATTTCAATCATGGAACAGGACATGGAGTAGGTTATCTGCTGAATGTTCATGAGGGACCAAACAGCTTCCGCTGGAAAATCGTTCCGGGAAACAATGCAGTTCTGGAAGAGGGTATGATCACATCTGATGAGCCTGGATACTATGTAGAAGACGGATTTGGAATCCGTCATGAGAACATGATCGTATGCAAGAAAGCTGAGAAAACAGAATATGGACAGTTTATGTGCTTCGAATTTCTGACTATGGTACCGTTTGACCTTGACGCTGTTGTACCGGAACAGATGACTGCACATGAAAGAGAACTGCTTAATAACTATCATGCACAGGTATATGAGAAGATTTCTCCGTATCTGGATGAAGATGAGAGAACATGGTTGAAAGAAGCTACAAGAGCAATCTGATCAACCAGAAAGAGATATTAAATCCGGACAATGAATATTGCTCTGATATAAAGTGTAATTCGATACTGAGATAAAAAAAGAACTGTTGTATTCCAATGAATTCTGTACATCATAGAAATAGGAATTGCAACAGTTCTTTTTTATTGTTTTAAATGATTTTATCCGCTTGACTTCAGGTTAAATGCAGTTACTGAATCCTGTCATTCAGAAACCTTAGCAAACTGGCTGTTATACAGAGTATGATAGAAACCGCCCTTCGCGATCAGTTCATCATGAGTACCCTGTTCAATAATACTTCCGTCCTTCATAACAAGGATCAGATCCGCATTACGGATCGTGGAGAGACGGTGAGCAACGATAAAGCTTGTTCTTCCTTCCATCATTCGTTCAAATGCTTCCTGAATCTGTAACTCAGTTCTTGTATCGATACTGGAAGTTGCCTCATCCAGGATCAGCATTGGAGGCAAGCAGAGCATAACTCGTGTGATACACAGAAGCTGCTTCTGTCCCTGGCTTAAACTGTCTTCATTGAGCAGGGTGTCCAATCCCTTAGGAAGACGCTGGATAAATTCCCAGCTGTGTGTGAGCTTGGCTGCTTCGATAATCTCAGTATCAGAAGCTTCCGGTTTTCCAATAGAAATATTATCGCGGACAGTACCATTCTTGATCCATGTCTCCTGCAGTACCATACCGTAACTACTTCTGAGAGAATGACGGGTAATGTCTTTGACAGGCTTGCCATCAACGGAAATAGATCCGGCGTTAACATCATAGAATCTCATCAGGAGATTGATAAATGTCGATTTACCACATCCGGTAGGTCCTACGATGGCAACACGCATACCTGGTTTTGCATGAAGATTAAAATCTTCGATCAGTTTCTTTGATTCATCATAGTGGAAGCATACATTCTTAATATCTACTTCACCTTTTACATCTTCCAGCGTATCAGAAGCTTCTGCAACTTCCGGCTCTTCCTCCAGCAGATCAAAGATCCTGCCTGCGCATGCAAGCGCGTTCTGAAGCTCTGTAACAACAGAACTGATATCATTAAATGGTTTCATATACTGATTGGCATAGGAGAGAAGTACGGAAAGTCCTCCGACTGTCAGCTTGCCTCCGGGAATAATGAAAGCACCCACCAGTGCTACACATGCGTAAATGATATTGTTTACGAAACGTGTGCAAGGATTCGTAAGACTGCTGTAGAAAACGGCCTTCTGGCTGCAGTCCTGTAATTCTTTGTTAAGTTTTGCAAAACGCTCGGAAGATTTATCTTCATATCCAAAAGCCTGAACAACTTTCTGATTTCCGATCATTTCTTCGATGAGAGCGGTCTGACGTCCGCGGGCTTCACTCTGTTTCCTGAACATCTGGAAAGTATGAGAGGAAATAAACTTTGCTACCAGGAAGCTTAACGGTGTCAGGACAATGACCATCAATGTGATCCAGAAGTTCTTAGAGAACATGAAGATCAGTGTTCCAATGATCGTTACAATTCCTGAGAACAGCTGGGTAAATCCGAGCAGCAGACCATCTGACAGGATATCTGCATCTGCGATCACACGGCTGATGATATCACCGGTGCTGTGTCCGTCAAGGTAAGAGAGCGGAAGCTTCTGAATATGGCGGATTGCTTTTGCACGGATATCTTTTACTGTCTGGTAGGTCATACGGTTGTTGATGGCATTCATCAGCCAGGTGGCAACAGAAGAAAGAATGACCATTACCAGGATCCGGGACAGATAATACCACATCATTTCGAAATTAACCTGATGTTCGGCAACAACCTGGTCGATCGCATTACCGAACAGGATTGGTACATATAACTGCAGGATTACGGAAACTGCTGCCAGTACAATACTGAGGATCAGCAGAAAACGGTATCTTCCGATGAAGCGCAGCACCTTGAAAAAGGTTTCTGAACTTTTTCCACTTGAGGTATCTTTTGATGTTACTTTGCTCATACTGTCACCTCCGTCATCATACCACCTGCAGGCGCAGAGGTGTATTTTGCTTTCTCTTCAGGAAATTGAGAGAAATAGATTTCGCGGTATGTTTCGCAGGTCTGCAATAATTCGGCATGAGTACCTTTGCCTGCCAGATTTCCATTGTCAAGAACAAGGATCAGGTCTGCCTGCTGGATACTGGAAGAACGCTGGGATACCAGGAATGTAGTTACATTCCAGTCAAGTTTGTTAAGAGCTTTACGCAGTGCAGCGTCTGTTGCGAAGTCAAGTGCACTTGCACTGTCATCCAGGATCAGAATCTCAGGTTTCTTTACCAGTGCGCGGGCAATCGTGAGTCGCTGTTTCTGACCGCCAGAGAGATTCTTTCCGTTCTGTTCCAATTCAAAATCAAGCTGGCCTGGTTTGCCTTCTACAACATCTTTTCCCTGAGCTGTGGTAAGTGCCTGCCAGAGATCCCCATCAGTGGCATCTTCGCGTCCCCATTTCATGTTGTCGCGGATAGAGCCTTTGAAGAGAGCAGCTTTCTGCGGAACAACACCGATTTTGGAGCGGAGGTCGTTTCTTTCGTAATTTTCAATATTCTGACCATCCAGAAGTACAGTTCCTTTGGTCGCATCATAAAATCTGGAGATCAGATTGACCAGAGTGGTTTTACCGCTTCCTGTACCGCCGATGATACCAACTGTCTGGCCTTTCTTAACAGAGAAGCTGATATGTGAAAGGCTTGGTGCGCCTGCTCCGCTGTATTCGAATGTAACGTCATCAAATACGACTGCATCATCAGATGTGGCGGAAGAAGCAGTAGCTGTCGGATAATCCATAGAGGATTTTACTTTCAGGATATCTGCTACACGACCTGCACATGCTGCGGATTTGTTTAAAGTAATGATCAGGGACGCAAGCTTGATCAGTTCTACGATCATCTGAGCCATGTAATTATACAGCGCAACGACCTGTCCCTGCTGCATGCCACCTAAGTTTACTTCAACGCCTGCTTTCTGGATCAGGATAACAGTTGCGATGTTGATCAGTACATAAGTAATAGGATTTAATAAAGCAGAGAGTCTTCCGACAAAGAGGTTTAACTTTGTCAGTTCATCATTGCGGGTGTCAAATTCCTGAACTGCTTCTTTCTCACGGCAGAATGCACGGATCACACGTACACCTGTCAGGTTCTGTCTTGTCAGTCCTGTAACGGTATCCAGTTTCCCCTGTACTTTCTTGAACAGAGGGATACTGAGAAACATGATGACAAAGACAACCAGAAACAGAAACGGGATGGCAACAGCAAAGACCAGTGCGCATTTGAAATCAATGGTAAATGCCATGACCATGGATCCCAGTACGATGAACGGGCTTCGAAGAAGAAGACGAAGACCCATATTCAGACCATTCTGAACCTGGTTGATATCATCCGTAAGTCTGGTGATCAGAGTATCTGTTCCAAGAGTGTCCAGTTCTGTGAAAGACAGACGCTGAACATGATCATAAACTGCCTGTCTTAGTTTAGTGGCAAAACCTACGCTGGCTTTTGCTGCGAAGAACTGAGCCGTAATGCTGCAGGTAAGTCCGAAGGCTGCCATTAGAATAAGAATAAAAAATCTCTGGACAATGTATCCGTTGTCGTGGTGTGCGATACCGACATCAATGATCTGTGCGATGATGATCGGCACGATCAGATCGAATACAACTTCCAGAAATTTGAAAAATGGCGCCAGAATGCTTTCTTTTTTGTAGTTTTTTAAATAAACTGCTAATGAACGCATTTTTTAAAATTCCTTCCTTTCCTTATTTTACTGATATCTACGAATTGTTCCGCTGCGAAAGCAGCTCTCACGATTCTACAAACATTCGGAATCTGCTGATTTACTTCGTAAATTGCTACTTCCTCATGTTTGGCGGGTCAAAAGGTCAGAAAGTCTTATCATGCAAGCATGAACGACTTTCTGACCTTTTGACCCTGATATCTTATATTATTAATCGTCCTTTTCGTGAAAAATAATACAATCAAAAGTGTATCATTTGAGACTTTTTTGTCAAGAAGAATGTATGGAAAGAGGTAGAATTTGGAGAAAATTTAACTTGACTTCGAAAAAAGATATTACTAAAATATTCCGTAGCGCTGTTTTATTTTGAATATCAAATATTATAATAAGAATTATTTCGTAACTGTGAAGGTACTGAACAGTTACATTATTTCTTTGTATTGAAAATTATGTGCCAAAAACTGATAAATTATCATTACCATAATGAGGAAGAAAATTATGCAGATTATCGAGACATTTGGTCATTATGTGGAAAATTTGACTAACACAAAGCCGGAGAATGCCCGCTGCCTGTTAAAAACGGGCTGGGAGGCACAGAATCTGAAGTTCCGTTATATGCAGGATAAGAGACTGATGCCTGCAGACAGACATCTTGCAAATCTGATGATGAACACTATGCTGCGTCCGCTTCAGAAACCGGAAGATTCAGTTGTTGTAAGTATTTTTACACCCTGTGAAATGATGCAGGAAGTGGGATTACATCCTTATAATGTAGAAGGATTTTCCTGCTATCTTTCTGCAAGTAAGGCAGAGAGAGCATTTTTGCAGCAGGCGGAAAACCAGGGAATTGCCGAGACACTGTGCAGTTATCATAAGACATTTCTTGGCGCGGCACAGAAAGGGCTGTTGCCGAAGCCCAAATGTATTGTTTATACGAATTTAACCTGCGATGCTAACCTGCTGACATTCCGTACGCTGGCCGATTTTTACCAGGTGCCAGCATTTGCCATTGATGTGCCGTGGCAGCAGAATGAGGAGAATGTGCAATATGTGGCAGATCAGTTAAAAGAGTTAAAAGCATTTCTGGAAAAAAATACAGGTAAAACAGTCTCAGAAGAAGCACTGAAGAATCGTCTTGCATGCAGCAGGCGGACTTTGGAGAATTATAAAAAATATCAGCAGATGCGTGCGGACAGATATGTGCCGTCTGATCTGGTTACTCCGCTGTATGCAGGAATGACAAATAATATCCTGCTTGGAACAGCAGAAGAGGAGAAATATACACAAATGCTTCTTGAGGATATTAAGAAAGCACCTGCAGCGAAAGGCAAACATATTTACTGGATGCATACGATTCCATTCTGGTCTGATGCAGTTCGTCAAGAACTCTGCTTCAGCGAGAAAGCCCAGATTGTGGGATGTGAGCTGGCAGAAACCTGTGAGCCGGATTTTGATCCGGAGAAACCATTTGAAGCTATGGCCAGAAGAATGGTATATCATTCACTGAACGGAAGTGCACTGAGAAGAATCGAAGCAGGGATCCGCCATGCGAAACAGGCGGGAGCAGACGGAGCAGTGTGGTTTGGTCACTGGGGATGTAAACATACGCTTGGTGCTGCACAGCTTGCGAAGAAGAAATTTGAGGAGGCAGGCTTACCGCTTCTGATCCTGGATGGTGACGGCTGTGACAGAAGCCACGGAGGAGAGGGACAGACATCCACCAGACTGGGAGCTTTTCTGGAAATGCTGGGAGGTGCGGAAAATGAATAAAACATACTATGTCTGTAAATATACCCCGGTCGAGCTTCTGGAATCTCTTGGCGGGGAATGTGAGAATTTTAACCATATGCCGGATGGCTTTGACCTTGCAGATCAGGTTTCTCATCCGAATATCTGTGGCTTTGGAAAAACGCTTCTGGAAGGAGTTATGGAGGGAAAGATCAGGGAGCTTGTTCTGGTAAGCTGCTGCGATACGATCCGAAGTGTATATGATATTCTTCTGGAGAGCGGTAAGCTGGATTTCCTGTATATTCTGGATGTGCTTCACTGTGACAGTGCCTGCAGCAGGGAGCGAATGGCAGTACAGTTGAAAGGGCTGGCAAAAGCTTATGCGAAGTATAAAGGTACAGAATTTAATACAGATAAATTCAGAGCTGCCTTTCATGCCCCTGAGAAAATTACAAAGCCTCATATTGCAGTGCTCGGAGCGAGAATGGGACAGGAATTATTTGAAATGACCAGTAAGGCTATGCCTCTTCCTGTAGAGAATGATACCTGTGTACATAACCGCTCTGTAGGAAATGTGCTTCCACCGGAGAATGCTTCCTTTGATGAACTGATGGATTGGTATGCAGGGGAAATTCTGGGACAGATTCCATGTATGCGTATGATGGACCCGACAGGCCGTAAGAAACTTTATAATGATCCGTCTGCTGCGGGAATTATTTATCATACAGTGAAGTTCTGCGATTTCTATAGTTTTGAATATGCGGATATTAAGAATCATACAGATGTACCGCTTTTAAAAATCGAATCAGATTATACCATTCAGAGCAGCGGTCAGCTTCTTACCAGGTTGGAGGCTTTTGCAGAGAGTATTCAGCCTGAGAAACTGGAGCAGACCATAGAGGTCGACACAAAAGGAGAGAGAAAAATGGGAAAAGGTTATTTTGCAGGAATTGACAGTGGTTCTACAAGTACAGATGTGGTAATTCTGAATAAAGAACAGGAAATTGTTACCAGTATTATCCTGCCTACAGGTGCTGGTGCTGCTATTGGTGCAGACCGTGCGCTGGCAGAGGCGCTGAAACAGGCCAATCTGCAGAGAGAAGACATTGATGCGCTGGTTACCACCGGATATGGACGTACTGCTATTAAGAATGGTGATAAGAGTATCACAGAGATCACCTGTCATGCCAGAGGTGCTCATTTCCTGAATCCGGAAGTGCGGACAGTTATTGATATCGGCGGTCAGGACAGTAAGGTGATCCGCTTGGATGAGAATGGTGCAGTTGCAAACTTTGTTATGAATGACAAATGTGCGGCAGGAACCGGACGTTTCCTGGAAATGATGGCACGTACAATGGAAATGAGCCTGGATCAGATGAGTGAGTGTGGTCTGGAATTTAAAGAAGATATTACAATTTCCAGTATGTGTACGGTATTTGCGGAATCAGAGGTTGTATCCCTGATCGCACAGAACAAAGCGACAGATGACATTGTTCATGGATTGAATAAAGCGGTTGCTGTAAAGACTGCAGCTCTTACCAGACGTGTAGGCGGAGAAGAAAAGTTTATGATGACCGGCGGTGTTTCCAAGAACAAGGGGCTGGTAAAGACACTGGAAGAAAAACTTGGCACAAAACTGGTGATCAGTGATAAAGCGCAGCTTTGCGGTGCACTTGGTGCTGCGCTGTTTGCAGCTGATATGATAAATGCGTAAATAATTTTAATTTAGTCTGATATTTACCGGCACGGGTTAGAAAGATAAGATGATATCCGCTTGACTATAAAGTATTCATAAATGGAATGAAAAAAATTTCCATATTTTATACTTTTTTTATAAAAGTTTAATTTTCTATTGACGAGTTCAAAATTAAGA
>CAJLTE010000078.1 GCA_905209435.1 uncultured Blautia sp.
AAGTACGGCTGGAGGATACCATTCCTTATAAACAGATTATATTTAAGAAGAGAAGCGGCCTGAGACAGATCATTGACGGACTGTTTGAATGTATCGGACAGACACCGGATGTAGCATATGAAATTGACGAAGATCAGGTTGCTGCTGGATTTGTATCTAATGGATTTGGTATCTGTGTGGCACCGAATATTCCAATCCTGCAGTCACTGAATGTAAAAATCCTGCCACTGGTTTCTCCAAGCTGGCAGAGGAACTTCTATATGGCGATGCTGAAGAACGTGTACCATCCACCGGTTGTGGAAGCATTTAAGAAGTATGTGATCGAGCAGGCACAGAAAGAATGGGATTATAAGACAAGCTAAATACAAAAAGACCGTTTTTATATACAACATTGTATCTTTATAAGCACATGTATATAGAAAACGGTCTTTGTTTATGTGATTGTAAATTTCTTTGCCATATGTTGCCAGCATTGGATTATGCCTTTTTCCAGTTTGAGAAAATATCAGCGGAATCTTTCAGAAAATCATAGGAAATTTCTATTTCTTCATCTGTCACTGTTTTATTCTCATCCAGGATTGGCCATGGATCGCATCCCCTGGAGATTTCTCCTACCTGATCCATGGTAAATGAATTTCCACAGTTCTGGCAGACCAGCTTATCGCCCTCCTGTTTATAGTATCCTTTGCCGGAATCATAGCATATCTGGCAGGTGTTGAATGCTGTGCGTATGATTCCTGTGGAATCTTTTACTGCGATCACTTCCATTTCTGTGCCATCTACATCTACCGGGTAAAATTTTGCATTTTCAGACAGTTCATCTGTCGGAATGCTCAATGCATTGCCAGAAGTTACTTTTGTTACCTCATTTGTCGTATTTTCAGAAGTTTGTGCTGTTGTCGAAGTTTCTGCTGCTTTTTCTTTTCCGCATCCCGCAAATGCTGTGATCAGTATCGCTGTTGTCATGACTGCTGCAACTATTTTTTTCATTCTTCTGTCTCCTCATATCAATTATTTTCCACATGGATTTTCCCTGTGATCATTCCCATCCAGCAGGTATAAGTATAAGTTCCTGCCTGTTCAGGTGTGAATTTTATTATGTTTTTTCCCTCTGTAAAAGTATGCTCCAGACCAAAATCCTGCAGGAGTATCTTATAATTACATCCGTTGATGTTGTCTTCTGCTGCTTCAATCTCCCACTCCACCGGCTCACCTGCTCTGACAGTGATATCCGGATATTTGCCGGACTGAAGCTGGCTGTAGACATATTGTGTCCCGTTCTTTTCAACTGCTGTATCTCCTGTTTCCTGTGAACCTGTGTCTGCCATCCGGGATACCTGCAGAGAGTTCAGTCCAGTCAGAGCAGTTCCCTGTGTCATCATCGAAAGCCCCATGACCACAATTAAAATTGAACCTGCCTTCAATACCAGTCCTGTAAAGCGTTTCCCAAGAAAAGCTACTGCAGAGCCAAATCCCAGCATCAGTGGAACCGTACCAATACTGAAACAAAACATGGAAAATGCACCTGCCAGTGGATTCCCGGATGCCAGAGCTATGATCTGTACAGACTGTAATGGTCCGCATGGCATAAGTCCATTGCACAACCCTATAATAAAGGGAGTTCTTTTCTTATTTCCTGCCCTTTTATAGAAAAGAGGAATTCGGATCCTGAATTTTCGAAGCCACGGAAAAATCCCCAGCATATTGATCCCCATAATGATCATAAGAGTTCCTGCTGCCAGTTTCAGAATTCCCTGGATCAGCGATGAGGTCTGCAAATCTGCACCAAATCCGGCTAGTCCACCGACTGCCCCCAGGATTCCGCCGACTGCCGTATAGGAAACTACCCGTCCCGCATTGTAAAGAAAAGAATTTCTGAACATGGCTCTTGAAATTTCCTCAGATATATCTTTCTGCAATGTCTGGGACAGATTAATGCCTCCACACATGGCGATACAATGTACGGAAGTGAGCAGTCCGATCACAAATAACATTCCATAGCTCATTCCCGAATCCGCAAGCGAGGCAGGCACAAGATAATTCAAAATCCCGAAACATTGTAATATTCCAAACAGTACCACGATCAGCAGAATCTCTGCAATTGACTGCAGTATCTTCTTTTTGCCGGACAGCTTTTCAGAGAATGCAGAATATCCCATTTTATTTATGATATCTGTGATCTGCTTCAAAGATATCCGATCCGGATTATAGGAAAAAGAAGCTTCACCTGTCTCATAGCTTACGGATATATCTGTCAGATCCAGATCCTTTTTTAGTTCATTTTCTATCCTTGTCTGGCAATTTATGCAGGTCATTCCATCAATATATATTCTTGCCTGTTTCATGATCCGTCCTTTCTTATGACATAAAGAAAACTGTAACCATAGATTTTATGTTTCTATCATTACAGTTTATTTATTATCATATTATTTTGATAGGAATTATATAGTAGTTTTTTATTGTCGTCAACTATGGAGTACGGAATTTCACAAAATTTTCACTTACATAATATCCTCCAAGCAAGTGGATATTCTCAGACCCCAGTTTTTTCATTTTTGCACAAAAAGGGATTGCTTTCCATAGCCAGTCATCAGGCTATGGAAAGCAATCCCCGTTATTGTATTCCTTAATTATTTCTCATCCATAGTACGAAGTCTGTGTACCAGTTCTTCGCAGATCTCCAGTTCGTTCTTGCCGTCAGTTTCAATGATAATGTCGGCTGCTGCCTCATATTTGGCACGACGTTTCTCCATCAGGTCTGCGATAAATGGAACTGTTTTGTTGTTCTCGATCAGTGGACGGTCATGGTTATCTTTGACACGATCGAGAATTGTCTCTGGTTTCGCAGTAAGGAGAACGACACGTCCATTCTTCTTCATTTCTACTACATTGCACTCTCTCATCGGAGTACCGCCACCGCAGGAGATTACTACATTGCTGCGTGACTGCATTTCAATGAGCAGGTTTGTTTCGAGGTCACGGAAATACTGCTCGCCATATGTTTCGAAGATATCGGAAATGCTCATTCCCTGTCTCTCGGCAATGATCTGATCCATCTCTACGACGTCCATGGCAAATACGTTCTTAAGGAAATCAGAAATTGTGGACTTTCCTGCACCCATGAAGCCAATCAGTACGATGTTATAGTTGAAGAGCTTTCTTGCCTGAATACGTTTACTGTTAGTGCGGATGCAGTCAAATACATCAGCTACCTCGTCTTTATGGCGTCTGCCTTCCATTCGGTTCTCAAGCCATTCTTTCTGCTTTGCTTCCTGCTCCGGCTGTAAAATCTGAAGTCCGTTGGCTTCTTTATATGCCATGATGTCCTCTACGATTCTGTTTCGCATGATAAGCGCATCCAGAATAATCTCATCACACTGGCCAAGACTCTCTCTGAGTATTTCTAACTGATTCATATCTTTTTCCTCTGTCTTTCCTATACTTTCTGATAGCAAACCGGGCCAAATACTTTGATCCCAGTTTTTACTGTTAATTTTTATTATATCAATGGTTCTTTAGTATATCAACCCTTTAAATCATTAAATTGTCACATCCAATTCATAGAATATTTCTATCAATCAGATAATCTATTCTATTATACTTCACTTTTTATATTCGCCAGTCTAAGAATCATCTTTTCTTTTTGCAGATAATTCTGCTAAATATAAGATTCCCTTATACAAGCCAGATAGCCCATAAATATATAAAAGCATATCATCTCCTGCAATTACATATTTTAAGGTTTACCACTTAATGGAAAAATCCATGAAATACTTTCTCTACATACCATTTAAGGCTGATCTTCTCCACCGATTTCTCCGCATAGACCGGATAGGAATCGATCAGTTTTCCGTTCAGATAATAGGCAATACGTCCCAGTTTCTCCCCTTTCAGAACCGGAGCGCTGACCTTTCGCGGTATTTCTGTGCGACAGGTTACTGTTTCGCCTTTTTTTAGAAGTAATTTCTTATTACGGTCATCTGCTGTGACACTGCATTTACCCCTCAGATAGATCTGTGTTCCTATATCCTGATCGCCTTCTACCCCGTCTGTAACCAGAATTTTTTCTGTTTGCGGTTCCTTCCAGTAAGTTTCGTAATTATAATTGTAAGACCCATAGCTTAGCAATTTTTTTGTATCACTCCATTTATAAGTCTTGTGATTTGGCCATCCACATCCCAGAAGGCTGACTACAAATGTCCTGCCGTCTTTTTTCCAGGCACATACATAACAATAACCTGCCTGAGAAGTGTAGCCGGTTTTTCCCGCAAGAACTCCGTCCATCATGTCTAACAGTGCATTGGCATTATGTACGGAAAAGCTTCTCTTTCCTGTAATCTCGGAAAATGTATAATCTCTGGTCTGTGCGATGTGCAGAAATGTTTTGTTTTTGATAGCATATCGCATGATCAGTGCCAGGTCTCTGGCTGTTGTATGATGTTTTCCATTCTCATCTTCCGCATCCAGGCCGTTAGGAGTAATAAAATAGGTATCCTTACATCCAATCTGCGCTGCTTTGCGATTCAACATTCTGGCAAACCCTTCTACGGAACCGCCGCAGTGTTCTGCTATGGCAACTGCTGTATCATTGTGACTCTTAAGCATCAAAGAATATAGCAAATCCTCCAGATAATACTGTTCCCCTTTCTGCAGACCCAGTTTCACTTCAGGCTGAGAAGCTGCTTTCTGGGAAACCTGCACGTAATCGTCGCCTGGTGCACTTTCCAGAGCTACGATACATGTGAGTACTTTTGTTGTGCTGGCGTTTGCCAGAGGTGTTTCTCCTTCTTTCTCATAAAGTACCCTGCCGGAATCTCCGTCCATAAGGACCGCAGATAATGCATGCAGTTCTGTTGGTTCCTCTGCAACAGGTGTCATGTCTACTGTCTGGGGTATCTTGTACGTTTCCCCTTGTGCGGAAACATAAGTCTGCGTAAACAATAATACCGCCGTCACAAACGTGACAGCGGCAATATGTCTGATCTTCATACTCCACCTCACATGTCCGGCACTACTTACTGCATTAATATTTCAGCAGATCTTTTCTTTATCTGTAAATTAATCCGCAAACTTATCAATGCTTATAAAATAATTTATGCCAACATGTCCGGAATATGTCTAACGTAAAGTATAAATTTGTATTGTAGAAAAAACGGTTATCCATTATAAGTACAGTTCCATCGTGCACTCAGATGATATGCACCTTCTCTTAAAGTATAAAGTTCTTTCAGATATTCAACCGTTTCAGGTATGGCTTCTCTGTACAGCCTTTCCAGCTCCGGCATTGGTGCTTTTGCTTCTTCTACCGCTCCTTCAGTCATGAAATGCTCAATCAGAGAACCGATAGATCTACCGCCTAACCCCAGAAGTCTGCCTATGATACGACGTTTCCTTCCATGGTCATCACATACCATGAAATTTGTGAGGAATTTCATCATTTTAATGGAAATATATATGTTTACGGTTTTTACCAGAGGAATAGCTCTGTGGATCACTCTGGCATATTCCATCTTTGGAATAATTCCGCAGGCAGGATAATAGTGGTCCGGGTCCTTGCCAGTTTCTTCCATAAGCACACGATCAAATTCTTTCTCCAGCACAATATGAGGAACAATCCCTTCTTTTGCCATCTGATTTACATAAGGATGACACGCGGAGTCCAACATATAGTGACATCCGAAACCAAGCATATAACTAAGAAGTGCCTCATCTTTATTTCTGCGGACTTGACGCATTCCCTCTTCAAAGAATGCCCGCGCTTTCTCCTGATGCATACTGATTCCAAACTGTGTAACCGGATTCTTAGATATCATATAGTAAAACAGAACATCCGGTCCATGCAGACCAATCCTGTAGAGATCTCCATGTCTGCGGATCAGTGCTTTCATATCTGACGGCAGTCTCCTGTATACTTCTTTTCCAAATAAATCATGTGCATATGTGGTCGGCATAACCATTTCCCCTTCCTGTATTTTCTTCAAGTTCTGATGTAAATTGTGTCCTATACAGTCATGTTTTTATTCTGCCGGACAGATAAAATCTCTTATTGCCTGGCAAATATCAAGCGGATATTCAAAGTCATACATCCAGTTTCAGCTGAATTTCTTCCTCTGCTTCTGCCTTAAAATCTTCAATCTGAACCGGATCAGGTACAGGCAGGGATTCAAGATCCTGTACGCCGAAACAGCGCAAAAATTCTTCCGTAGTCCCAAGCAGAATCGGACGACCCGGAGCATCCAGTCGTCCCAGTTCTCTGACCAGATTATATTCCACCAGTTTGTTGATGGCATGGTCACATTTTACCCCTCTGATTTTCTCAATCTCTGCCTTTGTTACAGGCTGCTTGTATGCGATAATAGATAAGGTTTCCAGCATGACATCTGTAAGCACCGGTTTCTGAGGATGCAATGCGATATTGATCAGATATTCATAATATTCTTTTTTTGTACACATCTGGAAAGAATTCTCCAGTTCAATGATCTGGATACCTCTGTTCTCTTCCTGATAACGATCCATCATATTGCGAATGATCTTTCCTGTGGTCTTCTCATCCACTCCGATAGCTTTGGCGATCCGCGACAATTCTACGGAACCTCCCATAGCAAAAAGTATTGCCTCTATAGCAGCTTCTGTCTCCTTAATCTTCACTCAGTCTTCCTCATTCCTTATCCTTTATTACACATTTATCTCTTGTAAGTACTCTGCCTCAATTCCACCTGACTCTGTCAATTATTGTTTCTCCGTATCCTGCAGGGCCTGTAAATTTCCTTCTGAATTCTGTGATTCTTCTTCTGCAAATTCTGTAAGATTCTTCCATGTATCAGGATCTGTCTTTACTTCAACAGAAATATCATCAAACAGACTGTCCTGTTCAACATGAATATGTCCCATTTTGATCAGCTCCAGTATAGACAGAAATGTAACAATCACCTGCACCTTGGAACATTGACTCTCCAGAAGATTCCGAAAACTAAATTTCCGATGATTGCGGGCAAAATCTCTGATTTCTATCATTTTGTCAGAAAGGCTGACTTCTTCTTTTTCAATGGTACCGAATTTACTTCGGATCGGGTCGATCTTGTCCTCCTGTCTGCGGATGATGGATTTGTAAATGGCATTAAGCTTTTCCAGCGTAATGCCCGCAAGCAATTCCCTGGGATCTACCGGTTCTCTGTACTGGGCTACCTCATCGGGTATGGTAGGATCTTTAAAAAATACATTGGCCGCATCATCCATCTTGTCCTTTAACTCATAAGACATAAATTTATACATCTTATACTCCAGAAGTTTCTCCACCAGTTCCGCACGCGGATCTTCCTCTTCACCCTCTTCGTTTACCTCTTTCGGAAGAAGCATTCTGCATTTGATATCCAGCAAAGTAGCTGCCATGACCATGAATTCGCTCATAATTCCCAGATCTTCACGTTCCATAGCGTGAATGTATTCCATATACTGGTCTGTAATCTCCACAATCGGGATATCGTAAATATCTATTTTATTTTTTTCGATCAGATGCAGCAGCAGGTCCAGAGGGCCCTCAAATACTTCCAGTTTTACCGGAATTCCCATAGTGCTATGCTTTCCCTTTCAAATATATTTTGTATCATCGTCCATCTCATCTCATAACAATGACAGTAAATTGCAGAACATTTATCCGCATTGTGTTACTGTTCACTTCGTTCTCAGTAACACGCTTCGCGATGCACAGACTTTATGCTGATCGCAGTTTGGTTAAACAAATTCTTTCGCCGCACAAGGCTTAATATCCACAATCAGCAGTTCTCTTGGATTATGGATTCTTACCGGGATCGTATGCTCTCCAGCCCCTGCACTTACCAGCATATGTTGATTTTCTCTGTGAAAATCTCCGCAGCAAAACATCGGAAATAACTGAAGCTGCGGGGAAAGCAGACCTTTTCGTCTGCCAAGCCTTACAATCCCGCCATGGTAATGACCACTCAGAATAAGATCTGCTCCCCAGTCAAAATAGGCATTTCCATATTTGGGGCTGTGCGCAAGCAAGATATTCAATGAATCTTTTACCGGCTCTCCAAGCAACTCTCTGACTTCTTCTGTATGAAGCTTCGGTGAAAATGGTTTCTTATAATAAATCAGCGGGATTTCCAGACCATAAATCGTAATTCTGTTTTTTCCAACCTGTAATTCACAGGATTCGTTGTGCACGATATGAATTCCTGCTGCTTTCAGTTCCTTTTCATATTCCTGATAATCCCTTGCCATTTCATTCTCTTCAGGATTACTTCTGTACAGTTTATATTCATGATTTCCCAAAGCATAGTAAACCGGATACTGAGCCGCAAATCTCTTCAGAAGAACTGTTGCTGTTTCTATAGATGCAGAATCAGTTCTGACGATCATATCACCTGCAATAAGAACTCCATCCGGCCTGTATTTGTCGATTGCCTCAAGGAGTCTTTTATTATCCGGGCCAAATTCCATACCGTGAAGATCTGCAAGAACTGCAAATCTCGCTCCTCGAGTATCTTTTATTTTGTCTGAATGAATCGTATAATGTACAGTTTTGAATCTTTTCATGTAGTCTTTTCCTTATTATTTTCCAAATCCACAATTTGGGAATGTACAGACATCGCAGTTCAGGCAAAGCCCGCCCTCGCCAAGATGATTGATCTCAGATGCTGTAATCTCATCATCTGCCATCAGCCTCGGCAAAAGCAGGTCAAAGATAGTATTCTTAGCATACATGACACATCCAGGAAGTCCAAGGATCGGAATCTGTTTTCCGTCTTTCTCATAATAGGATACCAGCATCATAGCTCCCGGAAGCACCGGTGCGCCATAAGATACAATGCGGGTTCCTGTTGCTTTGATCGCACCCGGAGTTCTGTCGTCCGGATCAACGCTCATACCGCCGCTACATACTACCACATCCGCTCCATCTTCAATAAATTTCAGGATGTCTGCAGTAATCTGTTCCATATCATCCCCTGGCATGGTCTGTCCAAGAATTTCGGACGGAAATCTGGCAAATTTGTCTTTCAGCACAGGCGTAAAAGTATCCTTGATCAGGCCTTTCTGTACTTCGCTTCCTGTTGTTACGATTCCCACTTTTTTCTTCTTATACGGAAGAATAGAAAAAATCGGCTGATCTCCTGCCACTTCTTTTGCGCGTTCCATTTTCTCTTTCTCAATAACTAACGGAATAATTCTGGTTCCCGCAAGTTTATCACCTTTCTTTACAGGAAAATCACCATGGCGGGAAGCGATCATCATCTCACCAAGTGAATTAACTGCAGTCAGAGCATCTCTGCGAATCTTGAGCACACCGTCAATGTCTGCAATCAGTTCGATTTTTCCCTCTTTTATGTCTGATCCATGCATGGTGTCTGAATTCCCGGCACAAATCTGATAAAGAATCTCTGCGCCTTCGTTCTCATGAAGAATTCCCTCTTTCTTCTCCCATACATATAAATGTTCTTTTCCTACAGAAAGTAAAAGAGGAATATCCTCTTCTCTGACAATATGTCCTTTCTTAAAAAGCACCCCTTTTTTTACATCTTTGATAATCTGTGTGATGTCATGGCACAAAATATGGCCAACTGCATCTTCTGTACGAATTTCTTTCATTATATATACCTTCCTTTATCTTTTTGCTACCCGTAATTACCCATTTAGGTTTTATTATACATCCTGTCTGTATCTTTTGTCAAAGTGGATGTTATAATATGTTACTACTGTAATTCTATTCCCCATATCTTACAGTCTCTGGTGCCAACGATCACATAGTTATCATACACCGCCGGAGAGGCTTCAATTACACCTTCACTGATCGATACTGTATCTTCCAGTTTTCCAGTTTTTCCGTCAAGAAGGCGAACATCGCCGGTGCTGTTGCAATATAGGACTTTACCGTTTCCGTCTTCGTTATACACGCAAACCGGAGAAGACCATGCATAGGAAGACGGATCCTCCCATACTTTCGAACCGTCGGATTTTTTCAGACAGGCAAGAACTCCGGAGGCATTGTCAGAAGTCTTGGATACTGTCACATATATGTAATCGGAAAGATTATCTTTTCCACAGGCGATCGTAGACTGAACTCCACCGGAAACGCCGTCATCTGTATAGCATTCATAATCTGTATGCCAGACAATCTCCCCTGTCTCCGCATCAATTTTCCAGATTGGAATTGTTGCAGAATCATAACTCCTCCATCCAAGACGAAACGAAGTACTTACATACAGATACAAATGTCCGTTTTCAATTTCCATGACAGGAGTCGAGTTTGAATCATCAAGAGTATCCTGTACCCATACAAGCTGCAGAGTATTCAGGTTCAGACACATCAGATTTCCTCCGTTATCAGTCATAAATGCATAACCTTTATAAATTGCAGCACTGTCTTCCATTCCAATCCAAAATGATTCTGTACTGCTTCTGGTTCCATAATAGCGCCATTTTACAGTTTTACCCGGATTAATAGATAAGGTACCGTTGTTCTGGTCATATTGAGTATTCAGTTTAATCAGATATACAATTCCGTTTTCCCCCGGATAGATCAAAGTATCTGTTTCTGCATCCACCAGTGCTGATCCATCAAAAAAGCTCAGACTGCCGCGCAGTGAAAACTCATCATTATCTCCAAAAGTATACATAACGCTACAATCAAGCAGATTCACAACAAATACTCTCGCAGTTCCCTCATTACTATTATACCCGGCCCCGACATACATGATCGGATATCCTCTCGGATCCAGGGCTCCCGCACCTTTAAATGTATATCCAAGATACAATGGATCACGGGTTTTTTCTCCTGTTTTCAGATCCAGAAAATATATATATCCATCCATGCAGGCATAAATTACCTCAACCAGTTCATCATCTGTCCTGGCTTTTTCTGTCATGTTCATGTGTGCTTTGACTTCCTTAGGCCATTTCATCATAAGTGGCTGTCCGGTCCAGCCGCTTCCGGTCCAGACTGCACTGCCCGAAGAAAGAGAACCTGTATCTGAAGACCACAGTTTGTTGAGTTTAAAAGTGGTCATATTTGCACATCCGTGCGTCGGATTATCACGAAAACTGTTTCCGCGAAATGTAACAATCCCATCTACATCTGTGTAATCCTGTCCAACCTTAAACGAAATATCTCTATCTGTCGTATAGTCCTCGACATTTTCAAGCACATTTCCATCTACTTCAACATTTGTATAGCTTATAAGATTTTCCGGTTTAGTCGACTCTACACAGTGCGGCTCAAAATGAATCTCTCTGCTTTCTTCCATTTCAACAAGATCCCTTGTTTCTTTTTCTTCTTTTGTGTTTTTTATTTTTGCGGATGATACTTCCTTTACTTTCCTGTTGTCTGTCTTTATACCAGACAAAAATACCATGCTTCCGGAAAGCACAAGCAGAAGTACAAAAATTATAATTCCGAAACGTTTTCTTTTGCGGCTCTGTACTCTTTCCTGCATTATTTCTTTCTGAAGGTGCTCCGGTCTTGCAGATTTTTTTCTGTATCCGCTTTTCGTTAAAGGTGTCTTTTTCTTTTGATTCATACTTTCTCCTCCAAAATACATCTGACTGTTGCAGCCCGTGTAAAAAATTATATCCAAATACAGTTTATCATACAACGCCAAATATAGTAAACAAAAATGTCGCTTGTTTACTCCTCTCTCAGGAACCTACAGCCTTCTCACCAGTTCTTTCAGACAGTCCAGATACGTCGCTTTTTTCACAGTTTCTCCATAAAGGATTCTCACTCTTCCAAGCTCTTTTCCATCAACTGAATAAATCATCTCTCCTGCCTGGCTTTTCTCTTTTATCGGGGCCTCTACTTCTCTGTGAATCCTCAGCTTTCTTTTTACATCTCCTATATTTTCTCCATTTGTATCCAGATATCGAAACTGCTCTTCATAAATCAGCGAAACTGATTTTTTCTTTCCTTTTCTGACCGGAACCTCCGGCAAAGACTGCATCTTTTCATCTATGTAAAGACTGCATTTTGAAAAACCATAGTTAAGCATGGATGCTGCATCCTTAAAACGAATTTTATAATCAGGTGCCGCCATCACTACTGCTATCAATGTTATATCATTTCTTTTTGCTACCGCACTGAGACAGTATTTGGCGATACTGGTGCTGCCGGTTTTCAGGCCTACGCAGCCTTCATAGCTGCGGATCAGTTTGTTGGTATTTGTAAGTCCGAACTCCTTTGAGCCCTGCTTGGTCACATGAACAATATTTTCCATCCAGATAGAGGAATATTCCAGAATCTTGGGATATTTTGTGATCAGTTCACGACTCATGATAGCGATATCTCTGGCTGTTGTGTAATGATTTGTAGATTCTGTCAACCCACAGCAATCTTCAAAATGGGTGTTTTTCATTCCGAGTTCTGCCGCACGTTCGTTCATGTGACGGACAAATTCCTGTTCGCTGCCGCAAATATGCTCAGCCATTGCTACACTGGCATCATTTCCAGATGCAATTACAATACATTTAATCATAGTTTCTACTGTCTGAGTTTCACCTTCTTCCAGAAATACCTGGGAACCACCCATGGATTTGGCGTAGGCGCTGGTTGTGACGGTGTCGTCCATTTTCAGGCTGCCTTTTTCCAATGCATCAAAAATTAAAATCAGGGTCATGATCTTGGTGATACTGGCAGGACTTCTTCTGGTGTCCTGATCTTTTTGATAGATAACAGTTCCTGTCTGAGCTTCCATCAGGATTCCGGACGGCGCCTGGATCAGATCTGTGTTTTCCTGTGCAGCTTCATCTGTCGAATCGTTCTGCGCTCTGACAGTCAACGGTGTCAGGAACATTGTAAACGACATTACCCATACACATATTAGCGAAATCCACTTTTTTGTCATACTTTCACTCCGGCGGATATATTCTATTCTATTATAAAAGTATCTTTCAGAAAATATGCCTGCATATCCTGTTACAGAAAAAGATTCTACGTTACAGTCAAGCGGATATTCACATATCAGGATGAGCCTGCACTCTTCCTGATAAAAGCAGGTCCCCACCCACTGCTTATTGCTTTTCGCAATTGAAGCAGGGGACTTACTTGATTCAATAAAAAAATAGATGTAATGTATATTTTTTCACATTTATACATTACATCTATTTTTTATACTCCACCTACAACATCGGTGCAAACACACGGAAGATATTCTGCATCATCCGCACCCCTATATTTCTGTTCAGACAGAATTCCAGTTCTACCGGGCGGCAGTATTCCATTGTCTGAACAAAGTCATCTTTAATATCCTGTATAACCCTGTTCTTATAAATCCATACACCATCCTCAAAATGAAGATACAGGCTTCGATAATCCAGGTTAATAGTTCCTACCACGCCGATTTCATCATCACATACAAAAGATTTTGCATGGAGAAATCCTGGCTGGTATTCGTATATTTTCACACCTGCCTCAAGCAGCTGCTTGTAGTAGGACTGGGTCAGAAGAAATACAAGTTTCTTATCCGGGATTCCCGGAGTCATGATACGGACATCTACACCACTCTTGGCCGCCAGACAGAGAGCTGTCATCATCTCATTATCTATGATCAGATACGGGGTGCAGATATATACATAATCTTTCGCCTTATTTATAATATTCAGATATACATTCTCACCAACAATTTCCTCATCCAGAGGTGTATCGCAGAACGGCTGAATAAATCCATCACTTTCAAATTCTTCCTCATGATATCTGTGCGGAAAATAAGCTTCATAGTCAATGCTCTCATTTGATCTGCTTACTACTGCCCACATATGAAGAAACATGGCAGTCATATTCCAGACTGCTTCGCCTTTCAACATAACCGCAGTATCTTTCCAGTGTCCAAAACGTTCCTTTTGATTAATGTATTCATCTGCCAGATTAATTCCTCCGGTAAAGCCTACCCATCCATCTATGATACAGAGTTTCCTGTGATCACGATTATTCTGAATGATATTCAGAAGCGGGCGGAATGGATTAAATACCTGGCAGGAGATTCCCTTTGCACGGAGCTCTTCATAATATTTATGAGGAAGTGTGGTGAGACATCCAAATCCATCATAAATCAGTCGGACATCTACACCTTCTGCTGCTTTCTCCTCTAAGATATGAAGGATAGTCTGCCACATCACTCCGTCATTGATGATAAAATATTCGATAAAAATATATTTCTTCGCCTGTTTCAGTTCACGAACAAGTACCGGAAACATATCATCCCCTACCTGGAAATATTCTGCTGTAGTATTCTCATGAACTGGGAATCTGGAAATATCCGAAATATATCTGGACTGAATTGCTGCAGAAGGATCCATCTCCTCCAGGCGTTCTCTTGTTTCAGGCCGGTCTTTCAGATATTCTCGGCTCTCCTCGATTCTCTGTTCAAAATGCTGTTGCATGATCGCAGCGATTCTTGATCGTCCAAACAGCAGATACAGAACCACTCCAAGGATTGGCAGAACCAGGATCAGTATGGTCCATGCCAGTTTATACGACGGGTTAATCTCCTTATTCAGAATCCATAATACAATCACAACTCCAACCAGTTTTAATAAAATATCCACATATCTGGAATAAGTTGCAAGACGCATTACCATCATTAAAATCCATCCGAACTGGACGAGAATGGCTACTGCTACATAAAATATTCTGTTAAAGAGTAATTTTGCAATTTTCTTTAACAGTAACAGGATCCAGTTTTTCTTTTCTTTCAGTCTTTTGTTGTTCTCTGCTTTCAAGATTACTTCCTTCCCCTGATAGATTTGAAGGTACCTCTTTGGAGGTTCATATTTACTGCTTCGCCAAGCGTGTTACTGAACATAGAATGGACAGTAACTGTTTTTCTTTATTATGATAAAAATCCCTGACAGACTGCCAGGGATTTTTGCGCACAATTAATTATATTTACGTTTTCTTGCGGCTTCA
>CAJLTE010000079.1 GCA_905209435.1 uncultured Blautia sp.
CTGCAGGAGCGGATACGCTTCCTGTTTCTTCAACAGTTACTTCATATGCTGTACCGTTTACTGTAATTGTATAGCTTTTCATTTTTTAATCCTCCTAAATAAATGACAATTATCTTCTATTTCTTTTTACTTTGCGGATGGAACGAACTACGAATCCGTCTGTTGTAGTTCCCTCTGCTGCTGCAATTGCTGCTGCGATAACAGCTACCAGTTCTCCGTCATCTGCAAGGTTCTCTTCTGCTGCCTGTACTGCAGGAGCTGCTGCAGCTGCCTCTGCTTCTTTCGCTGCCTTGGCTGCTTTTGCTTCAGCTGCTTTCTTTGCTTCCGGATTCGGGATGAATCTGAACAGAGAGATCAGAAGGCTTAATAATATCAGCATTACGAATACGGTTCCAATACCCATCAGAGTGTTAAGACCTGCTCTCTGAAGAGTCTTGCCCATACCATACTGTACGTCTACGGACAGAGAAGTCGGTGTACCTGTAGATTCGAAAACATATACGAAGTTTGCATCTGCTTTCTCGAATTTAACAGGAACAGTAACTGTGTACTGGTCATCTTTTAAAGTTACAGTAGTTTCACCGTTGTTGTCCTTCTTTGCACCAAGTTCATCCTTGGAAGACTGCCAGGACTGCATTGCACTTGTAGTAAAATCATCTCCTGAACTCAGGTAATTCTCAATGTCTTCATCTGCAAGTCCGATGATAGTATCTGTCAGACCCTCAGCTGTAGTTACCAGTGTGGATTTCACAGAATCATCGATTTCATCAGCAGCAAACACCATAGATGTGCTGCCGATCACCAGTGCAGCCATTACGAGAAGTGCCATGCAGACAGAAGTTATTTTTTTGATTGTCTTCATATGCGTCACCTCGCTTAAACCGTTCCGTGTTTCTTAGACGGACGATCTTCCCTCTTTGTGAACAGCATCTCAAATGCACCAATTACATATTTTCTTGTGTCAGCCGGGCTGATCACAGTATCAACATAGCCTCTTGCTGCTGCGGAAGCAACACCGTTCTGAAGCTCTCTGTACTGAGCAGCTTTTTCATTTAATTCAGCAGCATCTGCATCTGCATACATGATC
Source organism: uncultured Blautia sp. (assembly GCA_905209435.1). Next base: position 1,088 of record CAJLTE010000079.1, read on the forward strand.
TTAGCTGCAAGGGATGCATCCATCATACCGATTTCTGCGTTGTCCCATGCATATACAAGGTCTGCACCGATAGATTTGCTGTTCATTGCCACATAAGCTGTACCGTAAGCTTTTCCAATGATCACGTTTACCTTCGGAACTGTTGCGTCTGCAAATGCAGCTACCAGTTCGCCTACGGATTTCGCCATCATCTTTTCGCTGCATAAAGTTGCCATGAAGCCTGTTGCATTTGTAAGTGTAAGAACCGGGATATCAAAAGCGTCGCAGAATTTCACGAAATCTGCTGCTTTTCTTGCACCTCTTGCAGAAATGCTTCCATCGAATTCTTCTACTTTCTTGCCTTCAGCGTCGTACACTTCGCTTCTGTTTGCTACAGCACCAATTGTAGCACCGTTTAAACGGATAAAGCCTGTAACCATGTCTTTTGCATAGTTTGCTTTTGTCTCAAAGAATTCACCGTTGTCAGCGATCTGGGAAAGTGCGATTGCTGTGTCACCTGCACAGTTTGCAAGATCTGCGCATACGCGGTTAAGATCGTCTGTACACTCTGTGTAATTGTCTGTGTCTTCATTATTAGAAGGAAGAAGTGATACTAAGGAACGGATCTGGCCAAGAATCTCATCCTCTGTACCAACGCCATCGATCACACCTGTCTCTTTGCTCTGGAAATCAGCTGCTGCTGTATCGCATTTGTCTGTGTTGTTTCCTTCCAGTGCGTTTGGTGTGTTGACGAACATTTTTCCTTTTTTGGATTCCATGAATGTGAAATCTGTCAGGGACGGGATAACTGCCATACCACCGCCGCATGTTCCGAAGATTGCTGTGATCTGCGGGATCACACCGGATGCCAATGTCTGTTTCAGATAGATCTGTCCGAAAGCTTCCAGTGCGTCTGTTGCTTCCTGAAGACGGATACCTGCACAGTCAACAAGTCCGATAACCGGAGCGCCTGTTTTCATGGCAAGATCATAAAGTCTTGTGATCTTCTTTGCATGCATTTCGCCAACAGTACCGTTTAATACAGATGCATCCTGGCTGTATACGTAAACCAGTTTGTCATCGATTACACCATATCCGGTGATTACACCGTCAGATGGTGCTTTGTTTGCAGTCATGTTGAAATCTGTAGATCTTGCTGTTACGCTCTGACCGATTTCGACAAAACTGTTTGCGTCAAGCAAAGAAGTAATTCTTGTGCCTGCTAAGCTTTGTGTTGCATTACTCATTCTTGTTTGCCCTCCATCTTTATGAGAATATTTAAAAGTTAACCCAAAAATTTAGCCGATTTTAATTTTACCTTTTTTGGCACAATATTTCAATAATTTTTTGTCTTTTTTGTTAAAAATATGGCAGAAAAATTTGTAACGTTTTTTCATAGAAGGTTTTTCTTCCTATTAAATCATGTTCTGTTTCTCTATTTTTTATTATTTTCTTTGTGTCATATCAACAGCAATCTGTATATCTCATTTACCCCAAATATTATTTTTTGATATATACGATCGGTGCTAAATGTGTGCCGCTGGCACACAGCACTCTCAAACATCTGTCACCTGTTACTCCACATACAGTATTAGAAACCTATCGTAAAAAATATCCAACTCTAACCATAGATTAATTTTATTATATAGCAGATATTATCAATTAGATTTATGGATTACTCTGTTATATAATTAACATATAAAAGAAATCCAGTAAAATTCTCAGGAGGAAAAACGTAATGAAAAGCAATTATCAGCATATTTTCAGCCCGCTCACAGTAAAAAATATGACTATCAAAAACCGTGTAGTTATGATGCCTATGGGAACCAACTACGGTGAGCAGAACGGCGAAATGAGTTTTCTTCATATCAATTATTATAAAGAACGCGCCAAAGGCGGCACAGGTCTGATCATCGTAGAGAATGCAAGTGTAGATTCTCCACAGGGTTCCAATGGAACCACCCAGCTTCGTATTGATCACGACAACTATCTGCCTCGTCTTTACAAATTCTGTGAAGAAATTCATAAATATGGTACATGTATCGCGATTCAGATCAACCACGCAGGTGCTTCTGCAGTTTCCGCACGTACAAATATGCAGCCGGTTTCCGCATCTGATGTTCCATCTAAAGAAGGCGGCGAGATTCCGCGTCCGTTAACTGTTGAAGAAATCCATCACATTGTAAAAAAATATGGAGAAGCCGCAAAAAGAGCACAGGCTGCAGGTTTTGATGCAGTAGAGATCCATGCAGGACATTCTTACCTGATCAGTCAGTTCCTCTCTCCTCTTACAAACAAACGTACTGATGAATTCGGTGGATCTGTCGAAAACAGAACACGTTTCTGCCGCATGGTTATTGAAGAAGTCAGAAAACAGGTTGGACCGTTCTTCCCGATTATGCTTCGTCTCAGCGCAGATGAACTGATGAAAGGCGGCAACACTCTGGAAGACACTCTGGAATATCTGGAATATGTACAGGATGAAGTTGATATCTTTGACGTTTCCTGTGGTTTAAATGGTTCTATTCAGTATCAGATTGACGCAAACTATATGAAAGACGGCTGGCGTTCTTACATGCCAAAAGCTGTAAAGGAAAAATTCGGCAAACCATGTATCTCCATGGGTAATATCCGTGACCCGAAAGTTGCTGAGAAGATCCTGGCTGACGGCGACGCAGACCTGATCGGTATGGGACGCGGACTTATCGCAGAGCCTGCATGGGTAAACAAAGTTGCAGCAGGTAAAGAATGTGATCTTCGTAAATGCATCTCATGTAATATCGGATGTGCAGGAAACAGAATCGGCTTCAACCGCCCGATCCGCTGTACTGTAAACCCATCCGTGCTTGAAGGTGATGTTTATAAGAAACAGAAAGTTAATAAAAACTGTAATGTTGTAGTTATCGGCGGTGGTACTGCCGGGCTGGAAGCTGCCTGTACAGCCGCTGAGGTAGGCTGTAACACTTTTCTTCTGGAAAAGGGCGAAACTCTTGGAGGTCTTGCTTCCGTTATTTCCAAGATTCCTGCTAAGAAACGTCTGGCTGACTTCCCTAACTACCTGATCCACAGAGCAGAGCAGCTTGATAACCTTTATATCTTCAAAAATACAGAAGGAACACCGGGAAATATCCGCAAATTCCATCCAAACCTGATCGTAAGTTCCACAGGTTCCGCTCCCCTGCTTCCTCCGATCAAAGGTCTTCATGACCGTATCGACAAAGAAGGCGGAAAGGTTGCTTCTATCCTCGGAATGATCAACCACATCAATGACTATCCTGAAGATATGACAGGCATGAAAGTTGTTGTTGTCGGTGGTGGTGCTGTTGGTCTTGACGTAGTAGAATTCTTTGCAGCAAGAAATGCTGAAATCTCCATCGTAGAGATGATGGATCAGATCGGACGTGACCTTGATCCTGTTACAAAGAACGATATGAAAGATCAGATGAAGAAGCACAACGTAGCTCAGCTTACAAAAACAGCTCTTCAGGAAGTAAAGGATAGCTCTTTCCTTGTAAAAGATGCTCAGGGTGAACGTGAACTTCCATTTGACTATGGCTTTGTTTGTCTTGGTATGAGAGCTCAGGGACAGCTTTACACTGAACTTTCTCAGGCATTTGCTTCTGAAGATGTAGAAATCCTGAACATCGGTGACAGCAAACGTGCAAGAAGGATCATCGACGGAACTATGGAAGGAAGAAATATCATCAACTCCCTGACACAGCTGGGATATCTTCAGTAAACAACTTGTAAAATCGGTATCCCGATATTATTCATAAAATGGACATTCGTAATATCGTTTTGTTCACTTTATAAATAAACATAATATTATTTTAAATGTATACTTTTCATTGTTTTATCTGTACGCAGATATGCAATGGATGCCAAAAAGATCTTGCAAAAATAAAAGCAGACCTTTACAACAAATCACGAAAGGGGCTATTATAATGGCAGAAAGAATTACCGGACATACTGAATTAATCGGTCTGATGGCTTACCCGATCCGTCACTCCAGCTCTCCTGCAATGCAGAATGAGGCTTTTGCAAAACTCGGGTATGACTACGCTTACCTTGCTTTCGAGGTTGGCGCAGATGAGATTGAGGATGCAGTAAAAGCAATCCGCACTCTGAAAATGAGAGGATCCAATGTTTCCATGCCAAACAAAACTCTGGTTGGAAAATACCTGGACGAGCTTTCTCCTGCTGCAGAATTATGCGGTGCAGTTAACACGATCGTAAATGACAACGGTCATCTTACAGGTCATATCACTGACGGTATTGGGTTTATGTCTGCCCTGAAAGATAATGATATTGATGTGATCGGAAAGAAAATGACTATCGTCGGTGCAGGCGGTGCTGCCACTGCCATCGAGATCCAGGCTGCTTTGGACGGCGTTGCCGAGATCACAATCTTTAACCGCAAGGATGAATTCTGGGATCGTGCAGTATCCACAGTAGAGAAGATCAACACAAAGACATCCTGCCATGCAGTTCTTTATGATCTGGCAGATCTTGATAAACTGAAAGCTGAGATGGATGACAGTTTTATCTTTGTCAATGCTACAGGTGTGGGAATGAAACCACTGGAAGAACAGTCCGTTGTTCCGGACAAATCTTACTTCCGTCCTGAGCTGATCGTTATTGATGTTCCTTACTCTCCGCTGGAAACAAAGATGCGTTCCATGGCCAAGGAAGTTGGATGTAAGACTATGAATGGTCTGGGAATGATGTTATTCCAGGGTTCCGCTGCATTTGAGTTATGGACAGGCGAACCAATGCCTATCGAACATATGAAAGAGATTCTTCACATCTCCTATGATGACTGATACCTGATGGTATCTTCAGTAAAGATATCTCATATTGTGATGCAGAACAGATCATTTCACTGATCTTTCTGCACATAATATTTGATATATACCGCTTTTCGGCGTACTGCAGGAGATGTACTGATATATTTACTCCGCGCAGAATGTACATATCCTGCAGTTTGCTTCAAAAAGCTGTTGATCATGCGGTTATGTTACGGTTATTCTTATAACAGTTCCATAATAATCCGGAACTACTATAATACAACAGAAAATATGAGGATAAACAGATGAACACAGTTCAGGTAAAAAACACTGTGATCGGCGAGGGCAGACCTAAGATCTGCGTTCCCATCGTAGGAAAAACAAAAACAGACATTCTCGAAGAAGCCAAAAAGATCACTACTCTTCCTGTTGATGTAGTTGAGTGGCGTGTAGACTGGTTTGATGATGTCTTTGCTACTGAGAAAGTATTAGAAACCGCTAAAGAGCTTCGGGAAGTCTTAAAAGATATCCCTGTTCTCCTTACATTCCGTACTTCCAAAGAGGGCGGGGAAAAAGAGATTTCCGTAAGTGATTACGCTGCTTTAAATATCGCAGCTGCTCAGAGCGGTTATGTAGATTTAATCGATGTAGAAGCATTTACAGGCGATGATGTTGTAAAAACGATCATTGACGCTGCTCATGAGGCAGGTGTGAAGGTAATTGCTTCCAACCATGATTTCTTTAAGACTCCTGAGAAGGAGGAGATCATCAGACGCCTTCGTATGATGCAGGATTTCGGTGCTGATATTCCGAAAATGGCTGTTATGCCGACCTGCAAACAGGATGTTCTTACGCTCCTCTCTGCTACTCTGGAAATGTCTGAGAAATATGCAGACCGCCCGATCATTACCATGTCCATGGCAGGAACAGGCGTTGTCAGCCGTCTGACAGGTGAGACATTCGGCTCCGCTCTCACTTTCGGCGCTGCTTCCAAAGCTTCCGCTCCGGGGCAGATCGGTGTAAATGAATTAAAACAGGTGCTTGATATTATTCATAGCAGCCTGTAATCCATCAGATAATTTCGGTCATTATCTGATGAAATGTCAATAAATATTTGATCAAAATAATACTCCTTAAAATTTTTTTGATGAAAATCTCCATGCAAAGACCCTGTCACTTTCCGGCAGGGTCTTTCAATATACATAATTTATTTTCATGTTCAGACCAACATGCTTATCCATACATATAAAAAGAAGGATAATTTCTGCACTTCTCATGCATAGAAACTATCCTTCTTTTACTTTATGATTCAGAAATTTTTTTCTGTTCTGCTTTCTTCTCAAACGGATTCCAGTTAGACAGGAAAATATTCAGTCCGAATCCTACTGCAAGCGCCCATGCAGATGCCCATGCAGTTCCCTGTGTAGCAAGAACTGCTGCCATTACACCTGCGATCATTTTGTCTCTGTCACTCTTGCAGTAATCCATACCGATCCTTGCACATACAAATGCCTGGAACATCAGAGTGATGGATGATCCAACACCAAAGATCGGGCGGAAGAAGCTTACTACAGGAATGATCATTACACTTAAGAATGTAGCCAGACGGAAGGAGGACATTCCTCCAAGAAGGGATTTCATAGCTTTCTTTCCTTCTCTGTAACGCATGGATACAGATACAGTCATTCCAACCCATAACGGACCGGAAAGCGGCGGGAATGGTGCGATGATGGACAGGATCAGGTTTCTCAGACCGCTGACCAGATTGGAACGGCTGGAATTGAAATCAATATATTCATCATCGCGAGCCTGTCTTGCCTCTGTTACCAGAGTCTCTGTTGTAACAAAATCACCAAATGCAATCAGATAACATACCAGTGCCAGCGGTAAAGCTTTTACAAACATAGATACCGGTGGAATTCCGACTCCAAAAATGCTTACCTGATCAATTACCTCACGAAGATGTGGAAGACGGATAAAAGTTCCGATTTCCAGACCCGGTGCATCCAGTTCGCCAACCAGGAGTCCTACTATCATTGCCAGAAGATAGGGAAACAAATTGCCGTATCTCGCTACAAGGTCAAAGAACTTATTTGTCTTTCTCTTCTCCTGGTATTTGTCAGAAAAACTGATCAGGATCAGTAGGCCTACACCGGCTACGATCGCCAGAGGATATTTATGCATGTTTCCGCCTTCACCGAGCTGTCCTGCCATAACAGTGACAGGTGCAGCAAGAAGAATTCCTCCCTTAACAGAGTCCGGTACTGCATGGACAAATTTATCTGCCAGCTTCGTCACACCCATAAATATGAATACAAGACCTACCAGCATCTGTAATGCGATCATCGCCTGTATCCGTTCTTTTCCCATAGGGAAGCCTTCCAGGAATACAATGGTCAAAGGCAGTGTCGGTGTGATCCATCCCGGTACCACCGGATCACCCAGCAGGCTGTGAAGCAGATAAAGAAATGTCTCAATAATTACACAGCTCCACGCCAGCTCATAAGGAAGCCCTAGATACTGTTCCAGATAAGGAACGGCAGCCAGCGCTGTTACGCCCAGGATCAGACCCTGAATGAACTCAACAGATTCTATCTTGTAATGAATAAACGGAAGTCTTATCTGAAATGGTCCAAAGGGGATGTAGGGCAGTTCATTTTCTCTTTTTTGTGTTCTCGTATGTGCCATACAAATTCTCCTTTTCAGTGAATTGTTAGATTATTTCTATGTTTTTTCATATGTTTTCTATCTATTTTGTTAATTATTAAACAATCTGATTGAAAAGGAAATCCAATCTGACCGAAAAATGAATTCGAAACTTGTAATGTCCAAACGTATCTTCGGTTGGATTGGATTTCAACATCATGGAATTTCTGTATCTTATTTGTTTCTATAACTTACTTGTTTCTGTTCTTCTTCACAAAGAGGGCGAGCAAGATACCACAGATGGTTACTGCCATGTTCAGAAGCAGAATCATTCTCGGTGCACCGCTTCCACCTACTTTTGTAATGTATCCGGCAAGGCTTAAAATTGTATAGTTTGCAATGCTGGACGCGATCATTACCAGAGAAGTGGCTGTTCCCTTGTTCTCAGGGAAGAACTCTGCTGTAGTAGAAACTGCGAGCTGAAGTACACCACCGGCACCTGCATAGCCGATGACGAAACCACCTACTAGACAAATAAACGGTGCCTGGATGAAATAGCAAAATGCAAGCATAATCGTAGAGATCAGAGGATAAATGATCAGTACACTAATCTCTTTTAAACCTTTCTTAATAAAGGCTGCGGTTGCAAGAATCGCTACTGCAGTTCCCAGCGCATACAGAGACTGGATCTTGGAAGGATCTGACATTCCATAGGAACGTGCAAGCTCCTGATTGCAATTCAGCCACAGCATAAATGTGGAAGAACTTGTAAATCCGATAAGGATTGCTGCGATTGCCGCAGGAGAAATCTTGTGTCCGGATTTCTTTTTATCAGTTTTTACCTGTGCAACCTTTTCTCTTTTAGGGAAAGGAAGAATCAGGATCAAAATTCCATCGATAAAAATTGCAATACCAGCAATAATAAAAATTGTCTTGTATGACATATTTGCAGATGCTACGATACCGATCAGGAACGGAAGTAAAAACTGGCTCAGACAGATGGAGAATTTTGTAAACAGATTCGCTACTGACGGATTGTTTACATAGATTTCCATACAGGTCGGGCTTACGCAGGTATCAAGGAAAGAGTTTGCAATTCCACCGATGACCGCAAACGCATATCCCATTGCCATGGATGTGGAATTGGCCATTCCAAAAAAGTATGCTACATAACAGAGCACACCGATGATTCCGCTCAGTCTTCGTCCGTATTTGTCAGACAGAGGGCCGGAGAAAGGAAGGGAGATTAAGCGTCCCAGTCCAAGTGCCGCAATTACAGATACTACCATACTTACATCCAGAGTGCCATCTGCCAGAGTCTTGGCGCCCCAGGCAGCAGCAAACTCTGGTTTGTACTGCCCAAGGATAGAAGCACCGATTCCATGAATGAAATAGGTAAAATATGCTGCAAGAGAGGTGAAAATGAGCATTTTATTTGTTTTCTGTTTCATTTTTAGTCTCCTACGTTATTGTGAGATTTATTTGTTTTCGTTTTCTTCCTGGAATTTCTGGTATTCAGCAGTCGGCATTTCCAGTCCTGTGTAAAGTTTATAAGCTGCTGCGCCCTGCCATAACAGCATTCCTTTTCCGCCGATTGCAAGCTTGCAACCTGCTTCTTTGGCTTCTTTTACCATTCTTGTTTCAGCAGGATTGTAAACAACGTCTGCTACTACAAGATCCGGACGGAACATGGATTTATCTTTGATCAGAGTAAGTTCTTCGTGAGGTTTCATGCCTGCAAGTGTTGCGTTTACAAGAATGTCTGCATTTGCAACCTCTTCTTTCAGTTTTGCCTCATCTGCCAGATCAAATACCTGAACTTTGCATTCCGGTGTTTCTTTTTTCAGTTTCTCTGCTGTGGACTCTGCACGTGCAAAGAATGGGTCTTTCGGATTGAAGATAGAAATGGATTCTGCTCCGTCTAATGCACACTGTACCTGGATTGCTGTTGCAGCACCGCCTGCACCGAGAACTACCATTTTTTTGCCTTTTACGTCAACGCCGTGTTCTTTTAAGTTGCGGACAAATCCGATACCGTCTGTGATATGTCCTACTAATTTACCGTCTTCATTAACGATTGTGTTAACTGCACCGATGATTCTTGCTGCAGGTGAAAGCTCATCCATGTGTTTTGCAACTTCGTTCTTGCATGGCATTGTTACGTTTGCGCCTCTCATTTTGAAAAGACGGATTGCATCCAGAGCAGCCGGAACCTGGTCTTCCTTGATGTCAAACGCCATGTAAGCATAATCAAGGTTGTGATAACGGAAGCTGAAGTTATACATTGCCGGTGATCCTGAGTGTCCTACCGGGCTTCCGATAAGTGCCATTAATCCTGTTGTTCCTTTGATTCTCTGTTCCATTTTCTGTTTGCCTCCTGAAATATTTTTGTCAGCATCCGGATACGTTTTACATGTGTATCCGGATATTTTTCATTTGTAAAATCATTTTCAAGTTACTGTTCGTCGATAATATCATATAGATTATTTTAATTACAACTATAAAATGAACAGTAACCGTTCCATCCACTGTCTGGTTCTTTTTGTTATTGAGACAGTTTTGTTTCCTATTGTTGTAATTATAATGTGGAAGCTACCTCATACGCTTCTTTAGTAGCGTCAAGTGCTCTTCTTGCGCGGATCGCATCACCGATCACATATGTGTCCGGTACGATTGCTTTGATCTCTTCGCCGAATGGATTGTAATTTCTGAATCCCATAGAAAGAATTACAGAATCATATCCTCTGGACTCATGTCTCTGACCGTCTGCTGTCTCATACTCTACGCCGTCTTCATAGAATTTGCATACTTTTGCACCTGTGATCTCTTTGATTCCGTAATCTTCGAAATCTTTCATCAGGTAAACTCTATGCTCGTGGATCACATCTGCACCTACAGTATCTCTGAACTCGATAACTGTTACGTCATGGTTCTGCTCTCCGAGGAATGCTGCTGTTTCGCATCCAACCATACCACCGCCTACAACCAGGACTTTCTTTCCTGCTGCTCTCTTACCGTCAAGGAGATCAGAGCCATGAATAATTGCAGGATTGTCGATTCCTTCAATTGGAAGGATCAGTGTTCTGGAACCGGAAGCAACAATTACGCTATCTGGTTTCTCTTCCTTGATAAGATCCAGAGTTACTTCCTGGTTCATCTTGATTGTCACGCCTGCTTTCTGGCAGCGAACGATATAGCTGCGGATCATGTTTGTGATGTCACCTTTTCCCGGAGGATAAGCTGCGAGGCGCATGTTTCCGCCAAGTTTATCACTTGATTCATAAAGTGTTACCTGATGACCTTTTTCCTGTGCGATAAATGCAGCGCAGAGGCCTGCAACACCGCCGCCGATTACCATTACTTTCTTAGCTTTTTCTGCAGGAACGATTTCCTGAGCTTCATGTCCAAGGAATGGGTTTGCCAGACAGCAGATCGGGTTTCCGGCATACATATTTGCTACGCAGCCCTGAAGACATGCGATACATGGGATCATATCTTCCAGTCTTTCTTCCTGTGCTTTTAATGGCATATGAGGATCTGCAAGACTCTGACGTCCGAATGCAACCAGATCACAGCGTCCTTCTTTTACCATTAATTCAGCAAACTGTGGCTCTGTATAACGTCCAACTGTGATTACAGGAATAGATACAGCACGTTTGATTTCTTCTACCTGAGAAGCGGAAAAACCACCGTGTGTAACTGTTGGTGCCCACATGAATTCATCACGGATATGAACAGCACGGGATACATGGATGGCATCCAGTCCGCATCCTTCCAGATATACAGCGATCGCAGCACTGTCATGCACATCAAGACCGCCAGGTACTTCGTCGCAACTGTTGATTCTGGCAAGAACTGCGATTTTTCCTTCTGTCATTTTCTTTACTTCTTCGATGATCAGACGGGAGAAACGCATTCTGTTCTCAAAAGAACCTCCGAACTCATCCAGTCTCTTATTTGTTCTTGGGGAAAGGAAAGTGCTTACCAGATAGCCATGTGCCATATGGATCTCAACTGCATCTACGCCTGCTTCCATGGCTCTCTTTGCTGCGAGGCCATAGCCTTTTACCAGTTCATAAACTTCTTCAGTCGTAACTTCCTTTGGTGTATCTCTTCCACAGTCTGACGGAATGCTTGTAGCTGCCTCGATCGGTGCACCTGCGTTCTTTGCATTTCCTTCAGGACCTGCATTCTGAAGCTGTACGGAAACCTTTGCTCCCTCTGCATGACAGGCATCTACTACCTTGCGGAAGCTTTCGATTGTGGAGTCATCATAAAGACATGGTTTGCGAGGGCCGCCCTTTGCGCCTTTATGTACTACTGTTGCTTCGATTGTGATCAGACCGAAGCCGCCTTTTGCTCTTTCACGATAATAAGCAGCGGACTGTTCACTCATGCTTCCGTCTGTGTTTGCAAAGTTGTTTCCCATTGGCGGAACTACGAAGCGGTTCTTTACTGTCATTGGACCGATGTTGATCGGCTGAAACATTGCATTAAATTTCATGTGACCTTCTCCTTTTTCTCTGGATTTTATTTATATTTTCAGTATTTTTTATCTCATCAAAAATGTGGATCAGGCAGGCGTGGAGATTTCTGCCTGATCCTTTAATCTGTTGGTTTATCCGTCAGAGACTTACTGAAGAACCTCCGGCCATGCTTCCTCAAGCACTTTCTTTGTGTTCTCATATGTATGGTTTGCAGCATATTCAAGTCCTTTTGCAAGGATTGCATCGCTGATGACTTCTACACCGATTGCGTTTGGTTTGATTCCTTTTTCTTTTACCATCTTAACGAACGCTGCTGTACATCCGATTCCTGTTCCGGGAGCAAGACGGTCATGCATGGATTCGTCTCTTAAGATTGTTGTTGCATATGGTCTTTCCCATACATCGTTGATCTGGATGGATACGATCTTGTCTGCCGGGATGTCTTCGATCACAGAAAGGTCAACCGGCTGATTTGCTCTTACCCAGTGCCAGGTATCCATGATCAGTTTTGCATTCTCGCAGTCAGCTGCCTTTACAACTGCCCAGCCTTTTTTCATATCCGGTATTCCGCTGTATGGCATTGGTTCAACACCGATGATGTATTTTCCTGCTCTCTGGCATAATTCTCTTAATTTCTGAGCAGTATATTCTACGGAGTAGTTTTCCATCAGACCACAGTTGATCTGTTTTACGTCAAATAATTCACACATATGGAAGCAGAGCTGTTCTTTGTATTTCTGTTCGTAAGATCTGTGTTCTTCTGCCCACTGTACGATGTACTCAACCTCTGTTACTTTCATACCATGTTTGTCCAGAATAGCAAGAATGTCTTTGTCAAAAAGTCCCTCATTCAACGCATCTACATAAGTTTCTGCACGAAGGCCGATTCCTTCGTATCCTGCGTTCTTTGCAGCGATCACTCTGTCTTCAAATTTGCACTGATCTCCCAGTGTCCAGGAACTGATAGTAATTGGAAATTCTTTTGACATCTTTTTGTCCTCCTGATAAAATCGCATAATTTTTTTGTTTATTTTGGAATTATTTTGTATCTTTTTGATATATGTATTATATATCTTTGTTAAATATAAAACAAATTGGTTCTACCATGTGAATCCATAGATTTTTTCAATACATTGTGATATAATATACGCATATGACAAATACAGCGCGGGTTATTTGTGCAAAAGTGACTATGATTATAGTTTTCCAGATCATGAAAGGGCTATGAAAGCCTGCACATGAGATATAGTTGCTTATAAAATACTTATCAGAGAAAGGAGTTTTTCTATGAACCTGTATCATCTGCGGTACTTTTCTACGCTGGCTCATATCGAGCATTATACAAAAGCCGCTGATATTCTGGCGATCACCCAGCCTTCTTTGAGCTATGCGATCTCTACTCTCGAAGAAGAACTGGGTGTAAAACTGTTTGAAAAAAATGGAAGAAATGTTACGCTTACCAAGTATGGAAAGGTTTTCCTGAATGACGTAGAAGAGGTACTGAACCGTCTGGACTCTTCTGTGAACAGTCTGAAGCTGGCAGGTAAAGGAGAAGGCTGTATTGATGTAGTATTCCTGCGTACACTGGGAATCGATTTTCTCCCTAAGATCATGCGGGGATTTCTGGAGGAGAATCCGAACAAAAAGATAGATTTTAACCTGTATTGTGACAAAGTTTTAACAGCTGATATCCTGAACGGATTAAAAGAGAAGAAATATGATCTGGGATTCTGTTCCAAGATTGATAATGAGCCACTGATCGAGTTTATTCCGGTTGCCAGACAGGAGCTGGTTGTGATCGTGCCTCTGAATCATCCGCTGGCGGCAAAGGATGAGGTACGGCTGGAGGATACCATTCCTTATAAACAGATTATATTTAA
>CAJLTE010000080.1 GCA_905209435.1 uncultured Blautia sp.
CAGCAGGCGAAACATGGGAAAGCTGCCTGGATGAGATCCGTGCTCTTCCGGCTGTTAAGAAATATGGCGATGACGTTACAGTATCCATGTATGAATACAACCGTCCATCCTACACAGACCTTGTATATCCGATTGAGTGCTACTTCCCGACATGGGTAATCCCGAAAGACCACAAAGTAACACAGGCTCTGGAAGAAGCTTACAAAGGACTGTACGGCGAAGAACGTCTCGGAAATGCAGAGACAGAAGAAATGAGAAAAGCTCGTCCTCTGACAGACAAATGGACATTCTCCACTAACGGTGTAACAATCATGGGACGTAACAACATTCCTTGTATCGGATTCGGACCTGGTGCAGAAGCACAGGCTCATGCTCCGAATGAAAAAACATGGAAGATCGACCTTGTAAGATGCGCTGCTGTATACGCTGCTCTTCCAACTGCATACTGCAAATAATAAATAAATTTTCAAATTTTTTTAGGCGACGGATTTCCTATCATCCTAAAGGCTTAATATGTGTCCGGACAGAATCCCTGCTGTAACAGGCAGGGACACAAGATAAACAGATACAGCCGGATAACCGGTGTTCTGCCAAACGCAGAGATTCAATTATTTCATATCAGGAAAGGATAAGCTATCAAAGCATAGCAGGTATTGATTTTATGAAAACATTACAGGATTACATTGATAAATTAAACAGCTTAAACTTCAAGGAAATGTATAATAACGATTTCTTCTGGACATGGGACAAAACAGACGATGAACTGGAAGCTGTTTTCACAGTTGCTGACGCTCTCCGTTTCATGAGAGAGAACAACATCTCCACAAAAGTATTCGAGAGTGGTCTTGGAATTTCTATCTTCCGTGACAACTCCACACGTACACGTTTCTCTTTCGCTTCCGCATGTAACCTTCTTGGTCTGGAAGTACAGGATCTGGATGAGAAAAAATCTCAGATCGCTCACGGTGAAACTGTTCGTGAAACAGCAAACATGGTATCTTTCATGGCTGATGTAATCGGTATCCGTGATGATATGTACATCGGAAAAGGACATGCTTACCAGAAAGAATTCATGGAAGCTGTTACAGAAGGAAACAAAGACGGTATCCTTGAGCAGAGACCTACTCTTGTAAACCTTCAGTGCGACGTTGACCATCCGACACAGTGTATGGCAGATATGCTGCACATCATCCATGAATTCGGCGGTGTTGAGAATCTGAAAGGCAAAAAGATCGCTATGACATGGGCTTATTCTCCATCCTATGGTAAACCTCTCTCCGTTCCACAGGGCGTTATCGGTCTGATGACACGTTTTGGTATGGACGTTGTTCTTGCTCATCCAGAAGGATACGATGTAATGCCGGAAGTTGAAGAAATCGCTAAGAAGAACGCTGAAGCTAACGGTGGATCTTTCACAAAGACAAACGATATGGCAGAAGCTTTCAAAGATGCTGATATCGTATATCCAAAGAGCTGGGCTCCGTTTGCAGCTATGGAAAAACGTACAAACCTTTACGCAGAAGGCGACTTCGACGGAATTGATAAATTAGAGAAAGAACTTCTTGCACAGAACGCAGAGCACAAAGACTGGGCATGCACAGAAGAACTTATGAAAACAACAAAAGACGGAAAAGCTCTTTACCTGCACTGCCTGCCAGCTGACATCACAGGTGTAAGCTGCGAAACAGGTGAAGTTGACGCTTCTGTATTCGACCGTTACAGAATCCCGTTATACAAAGAAGCAAGCTTCAAACCATATATCATCGCTGCTATGATCATGCTTTCTAAATTCGAGAAACCACAGGATATCCTGAAGAAACTTGAAGTAAAAGCAGCTCCGAGAATTATGAAATAATTTGTCAGGAGTCAGGCGAATATTTGCAATCTGATTCGGTCAACTTCAATATAAGCTGAATCCGAATTTGTGTCCAAACAGAAACTTTAATTAGAAATCTAATTATTGTCAGAAAATAATTACTATATTGTATAGCAGACCGGGCTGTCGCAGAAAAGCAGACATTGTTTATTGCGGCGGCCCTCTTTGCCCTAATCAGGAGGTTTTTACAAATGTTTACAAGAAAAAGAATCGTTATTGCGCTCGGCGGGAACGCTCTGGGAAACACTCTCCCGGAACAGATGGTAGCTGTAAAAACTACTGCAAAAGCATTATGTGATCTGATTGAAGAAGGTCATCAGGTTGTTGTTGTACACGGAAACGGACCACAGGTTGGTATGATCAACAATGCAATGTCTGCTCTCTCCAGAGAAGACGAAAATCAGCCTAACACTCCTCTCTCTGTCTGTGTTGCCATGAGCCAGGCTTATATTGGCTATGACTTACAGAATGCTTTAAGAGAAGAGCTTCGCATCCGTGGATTTGTCCGCACTCCTGTTGTAACAGTTGTCACTCAGGTTCGTGTCGATCCGAATGATCCTGCATTCGAGAATCCTTCAAAACCGATTGGCAAGTTCCTTACAAAAGAAGAAGCCGATCATCAGGCACAGGCTTACGGACACATTATGAAAGAAGACGCAGGACGTGGTTACCGCCGTGTTGTTGCATCTCCAAAACCTGTTGAAATCGTAGAACAAGATGCGATCAACAGCCTTGTAGATGCAAATAAAATTGTTATCTGCTGCGGCGGCGGCGGAATTCCTGTAGTTCTTAACGGACATCATCTCAAAGGTGCATCCGCTGTTATTGATAAGGATTTTGCAAGCTGTCTTCTGGCCAAAGAACTGGATGCAGATATGCTTATCATCCTTACAGCAGTTGAGAAAGTTGCTGTAAACTTCGGCAAGGAGAACGAAGAATGGTTAGATGATCTGACTGTAGATGAAGCTAAGAAATATATTGACGAGGGACAGTTTGCCCCAGGCTCCATGCTCCCGAAAGTTCAGGCTGCTGTTGATTTTGCAAGCTCCAAAGAGGGAAGAACTGCCATGATCACTTTACTGGAAAAAGCGAAAGACGGTATCCAGGGAAAAACAGGAACCAAAATCCATCTTTAATTTTGACCTTGCAGATACTCTATATAAATACCTTGCCAAACACATATTCAAAAACTGATATCTGCCATAGGAATGCATTTATTTGTAAACAAAAAAGTTCTGACGACCTTGCGCCAGAACTTTTTTATTTACAGTAATCTATATCTTCAAGTTCTCTGGCATCATTCACCTCATAAATACAGGTATCCTCCAGATGTTTCATGATTACTCGTTTCCCTCCTTTATCGCCTTCCAGCGAAAGGAGCTCTTCATAATATTTCTTGCTGAAAATACACGGATTTCCCATTTTTCCCTGACAGGAAATACAGGCAATTTCTTTCCCACTGTCCAGAAATGTCTGAATCAGTTTACAAATTGTATCACAGGTCAGCCACGGCTGATCAGATACTGTAAAAAGGACCGCATCTGCATCCAGATTGGCATTTAGACCAATCTTCAGAGATGAAGAAATTCCCTTTTCCGGATGTGGATTATACAATACCTGTATGCCCTGTTCCACAGCAGTTTCAGCAATCGAATCATATTGCGTCACAACCGCAATCCTACACTTTATATCAGGCAGATTTCCTGTATAAGTTCTGTTTAATCCCTCTTCCAGCTGTCTTTTTACTTGTATAAGCTGTCCCAGGACATGTCTGTACATTGGTATTCCGTCTACTTCGTATAAGAGTTTATTTGCGCCAAAACGGCGGCTGTTTCCAGCCGCCAGCATGATCATTGCGATTTTCAATGTAGTCTATTCCTCCCAAAGGCTTCCATACACTGCAACCGTATGTTTCTTCTCCAGTTCTTCCACGATATGTTCTGCAGGTGCCTTCTCTGTGAGAACATCAGATTTATTCAGATAAACTCTGTAAACCCGCTCTTCCACATCCTTAAACAGTCCACAGATGGAAGTGGCGATCTTAACGATATCTTCCTCTGTAATCGGTGCTTCCAGACTTTTCTTAAGAAATTCTGATGTACGTTCCATACGGTATGCACTCTGACTGATCGGCTGTCCCAGACAGTCCAGTCCGATCACGCTGATCACAATATCTGCACAGGCAGGAATCACAGGTTCCCATTCTGCAGGAACTTTTACAGGATGATGCTTCGCACCGTCTGCTTCTACAAGCATTACATCACATAAATCTTTCAGTTCTTCCAACTTTTCCTCTTTTAGAGATGCATATTTACCTGTTTCTTCCTCATATTCCGCAGCAACCACATAACCTTCCCTGTCCAGAATTTCCCGCACTTTAACAACGTCTCCGCCCCTTACAAAGGGAAGTTCTGTCTCTCCTGCCATATGTGTTGTTGTAGTAATGATCACTCTCTTTCCTCTGTCAAGCAATTCATCTGTAAGGCGGTAAATCAGGCTGGTCTTTCCGCCTCCGCCAACTACAGCAATTACCGGATATTTCTCATAATCAATCTGCAGTAATTCCAGAAAATCTGTCTGGTGCTTCATATGGCATCACTCCTTCTGAAAGCAGAATTTCTACAACACTGCCTGCAATACAGCGGGCTTTGTCGGAGATTGTAAAACAGTTCTTCTTCTGTTCTTTACGCGGATCAATATCCGCAATTTTCATTCCCTTAGGTACTGTAAATCCATCACGGATGATCCCGCGGAGCACCCCGGTAAGAGAAGCTCTGACTGGCGTATCCCCAATCCATGCAAGGATCTGATCCTTTTCTACGATATCGGCAATTTTCGAGATACAGTGAATCTTGCCGGCTGCAGGAGCGTGGATCACACGCTCTTTTCCGAATCCTGCGATCACGCCCGGAACTCCCGTATTCGGAAGTGCTGCACCCTTTACGATCACTCTGGCGAGATTATGACCACGCATGGTCTCAACTACATAATCCACATCATCTCCTGCCACAAAGCCAGGACCAAGGGCAATCGTCAGGTCTGCCATATCCCTTGTGGTTCCCAGATTCCGTTTGGCAAGGATCGCATCTACCAATGCTGCCGGTCTGTATTTCTTAAGAGTATCTCCTGCAGTATCCACCATAAGTGGAATTTCTCCTGCTGCCCATACAGCTTCACATTCCTGTATACTGTTTATTTTTCTGCAAAGCACACCTTCCACTGAAGACTGTCCATCATAAACTGCTTCACAGAAAGATACCATTCTCCGGATTGCAGTAGGCTTCTCACATTCCAGAACCAGAATACGGTATCCGCAGCGGTACAGTCTATGGATCGTACCGCTGGCAAGATCGCCTCCTCCTCTCACAATTACAACATTTTTTAATTCATTACCGTCATTTTTTACATTGGTCATTATTGCTGTCTTCCTCTATGTTACTGTTCACTCCATTCTCCGCAATATACGGAATTTATGTCCACAAAATTACAGTAATTATACTTTTCATTTCATATATTATACATTATCAGCTGTATTCTCGTCCATTACTTTTTCTATAGCATTGACAATATTCTCATATCCTGTACAGCGGCACAGATTTCCTGCCATGTGTTTACGGATAGCTTCTCTTGAAAGCTTTTCCCCACGTTCAAGCAACACTGTTGCCGACATAATAAATCCCGGAGTGCAGAAACCGCACTGTACGGCCCCCTCCTCGATAAAAGCTTCCTGGATCCTGGTAAGTTCTCCGTTCTTTTCCAGTCCCTCCAGAGTGCGGATATTCTTTCCCTCTGCCCATACCGCAAGGTAAATACAGGAATCTATCGTTTCGCCGTCGATAATGACTGTACAGGCTCCGCATTCGCCTACTTCACAGCCCTTCTTTACCGAAGTAAGTCCCAGCCGGTTACGCAGCATATCCAGCAGTGACTCTCTTACATCTACATATTCTGCTACCTCTTTGCCGTTTACTGTACACTGTACAAGCTGCATCTGCTTTTTCATGCTCTGTCACCTCCTGCAAGTTCAATGGTACGTCTTAATGCCCTGGACGCGATTTCTCCGCCGATCTGCAGACGAAATGCCTTAGATGCTCTCCAGGAATCACGCGGATTGATTTCTTCGCGGACAAGCTGTGCCGTTTTATCATAAAGACTCTCGTCAATCTTCGCACCCTTTAATGCTTCTTCTGTTTTTACACAGCGGTACGGAACAGGAGCCGCAACGCCAAATGTAATACGCACATCCTCCAGAATGCCGGTTTCCAGATTTGCTTTACTTACCACACTACAGCTGATCGTCGCAATATCCATGGCATTACGCATAGAATACTTGATATAATGACCACGATATCCCTGATATTCTTTCGCAGGAATGATCACATAAGTCAGAACCTCTCCCTGTTTCAGATCCACACGGCCGGGTCCCAGATAGAAATCTTTTACAGGAACCAGACGGCCTTCTTTTCCATCTTCCAGGCGAAGCAGAGCATTAAGAGAAAATACGGTCGGTGCACTGTCTGCGCTGACTGCTCCATTGCAGATATTACCGCCTATCGTGCCAATATTTCTTACCTGCGGTCCGCCAACCTGGTCTACCGCTTCTCCAAGTACAGGAATATGTTTCTTTATAATTTCATCATTGGTAATATGTGAGAATACAGTTCCGGCCCCTATATAAATATCGCCATTCTCCTCCATTCTTACCCCTTTAATCTCTTCAATCCCATGAATGCTTACCAGAGATGTACCTGCAAACTTTCCCTCTCTGGTTTTGATCAGAACATCACTTCCGCCGGAGATAATCCTTGCTTCCGGATGTTCACTTAACAGCCGTACTGCTTCTTCAACGCTTCCTGCTTCGTAATATTTCTCAATATCGTACATAAAATCCCCCTCCTTCTAAATAAGCCCGGCTTTCATAAAGCCATCGATCAATCTCTGTGGTGTCAGAGGATTTTCATTAAATGCTACACCCGTTGCATGCAGAACTGCATTGCGGATAGCAGGTGCACCCGGAATTGCCGGAGGTTCACCCAGTGCCTTATTTCCAAATGGTCCGACCGGATCATCCAGCTCTACAAAATCAGCTTTGATATCTGGAGTATCCATCATAGTCATCAGTTTATAGTCAAGCAGGGTACCATTTAAAGGTCTGCCTGTCTTCTCGTCCAGAAGAAGCTGTTCGGAAACACCATAGCCCATTCCCATGGACATACCGCCATGAACCTGCATTTCTGCAAGCTGCGGATTGATCAGTTTACCGCTGTCATGAACATTGATAATATGGAGGATCTTAATCTTACCAAGCTCAATATCTACTTCCACCTCTGCAAAGCAGCATCCTGTAGCAATCGTATTCTTCTTCACCTGTTCAGAAACTTCAGCTGTAAGTACGGAAGAATTTGTAAGGCTGTAGTAACTCTCCAGTGCAAGATTTGCAAGCGTCATCGCCTGATCCTCGCCTGCCATAATCCATCCATGATCAAGGCGCAATTCTCTTGTCTCCTCCGGCATCAACTGTTTTGCATAAGCCAGGATCTTCTCTTTCAGAAGATTTGCACAATCCTTTACTACTGTTCCTGTTACAAAGGACTGACGGGATGCATAGGCTCCTGTATCAAACGGTGTTACATCTGTATCCTGCATAGTCTGGATATGAATATCACTGATATCCATATTTAATACTTCTGCTGTCATCTGAGAGAATGCAGTATCCGCACCCTGTCCGATTTCTGTTGCACCCAGCATCAGACCTACACTTCCATCCTGGTTCAGAGTCATTCTGGCACCTGCTATTTCCAAAGAAATCGGCCATACACCTGTCTTATAGGAGAACAGTGACATTCCCACACCTCTGCGGATTTTTCCGGTCTGGTTTGCATATTCTTTCCGTTTCTCATCCCAGTGGATATATGCAGCGCCTTTTTCCAGACATTCAAAAATACCGTTTGTATTTGCAGCAATCGGTTTCAGATAGGCATCTTCATAATATCCTTTGATCAGATTCTTCTTTCTGAATTCCAGCGGATCCATTCCTATCTCTTTCGCTATATCATCCATAAAACACTCGATGCCAAAACATACCTGCGGGATTCCATATCCACGCATGGCGCCGCCTACCGGTGTATTGGTATATACGGTATACGCCTTTCCACGAATATTCGGACAGGCATACTGCAGTCTCCAGGAAGTCAGCCCGTTGGCTGCAATGGCATGTCCATGGGAAGCATATGCGCCCTGGTTTGAAATTGCAACCATATCTTTCGCAAGAAGATATCCGTCTTTATCAACCCCAGCTGTCAGATCGTATTCTATCGAATGACGGGTTCTTGTATTGCAAAAAGTCTCTTCTCTGCTCACATCAAGTTTCACAGGTCTGCCCCCCACCTGTGTAGTCAAAAATGCATTTAACGGCTCATAAAGTACGTCCTGTTTATTTCCAAATCCGCCGCCAATATAAGGCTTGATGACTCTGATTTTTCCCCACGGTATTCCCAGTGCCTGACCGATCACACGACGGACAATATGTGGAATCTGCGTAGAGCTTACCACTACGATCCTGCCGTTTTCCATATATGCATAAGAGATCGGATTCTCTATATGACAATGCTGTACAATAGGAGTTTTATAACTGCGTTTTACTACTGTTGCAGACTGCTCCAGACCTCTGTCAACGTCCCCGATGGAATAATTGGAGCTTACAAGGATGTTATCTTTTTTCTCCTCGTGAACCGGCGGGTTGGTTCCCAGCATGGATTTGCGTGGATGAATCTCTACCGGATATTCTTCATACTCTACTTCAATTAACCTTACTGCTCTCTGAGCTGTAATTTCGTCCTCTGCCACTACCGCTGCAATGTCATCTCCGTAATAACGGACTCTGCCTGTAAGAATATTACGATCTGCAACATCCTGATGAGCAGTCTCTACGGACCAGGGATGTCCTGGCGTAGGATAACAATGATTCGGTACGTCCTTAAAAGTAACTACTTTTACTACGCCGTCCAGAGCCTCTGCTTTACTGGTATCGATTGATTTCACGATACCGTTGCCGATCTTTGCGTGACAGACCTTTGCGATCAGACAATTGGCAGGAGCCATATCATCTGTAAATTTCGCGCGTCCTGTCACTTTATCATAGGCATCTACTCTCGGAACACTCTTTCCAATCATGTTTTCACCTTCTCTATTCTTTTTTGTTCTGGTTTATGGTATAAAGAAAGCCGGACTCACCCCAAGGTATTATCTGTTCCCCTCAGGACTGATGTCCGGCTCCGAACCATGCTTCTTCTTTCGCCCGTTTTCAGACATCAGGCGAATTATTTTATAATATTGCATAATTTGTTGCTTTTATCGTTCTTTTAGTATAGCATATTGTACAGTATGTTTCAATCTTTTTTGAATATTTTGTTGTCATTTCTAAAATTTTCTATCTTATTTATAGGAATTATCTATAAGCAATAATTTCTGAATCAATCGAATAAAATCATCTGCTTCATACTTATTTCATCTGAGTCAAGCGGATATTCGCGATCCGCTCCGCTACTTGCTCATAACCAAATAAGTAAATTATCTAACTGCTGTAAAAATTCCACGCAGGTCATGAATTGCATGACGCGGGCATTTCACAGCACACATACCACAGCTCAGACACATAGATTCTTCGATCACCGCACAGTTATCAATTATTCTGATTGCACTCGCCGTACAGGTTTTCTGACAGATTCCACAGCCAATGCAGCTGACTTCACACTGTTTCTTTGCTTCCGCACCTTTTTTCTTATTGGAACATTTTACTACAATGTAATTGGCGCATTCATGGACGTGGATTACTTTCTGTGGACATACTTTTGCACAGGCCCCGCAGCCGATACATTTCTCTTCATCTACTTCTGCTACCCCATATTCATTGATGGAAATGGCTCCGAATTTACATTTATTTACGCAGGCTTTGCAGCCGATACAGCCATCTGCACAGCCAGTTTCACCTTCAGCCGATCTGCATCCCCCATTACATGCTACAACCGCTGATCTATATGGAAATTTCTTCTTTACTGCCATATTCACCACTTCCTTTCATATGGTGTTCCAGTCAGAGGCAGACGGTATTGTCTCTCGCCATCCCATCTGAAATACGCATCTGAGATCGCCGGTGCTGTCGGAATAGAAGTGATCTCGCCAATTCCAATGGCTCCGCAAGCTACATTTAATCCGGGTTTGTCGATAACGATCGCATCAATCTTTGGAATCTCGTGAGCGCGGAACAGACCAAGAGAGCCATACTTGTCGATTGGTTTGCAGTTTTCATCAATTGGGTAATGCTCTCTCAGGGCAAATCCCATGGACATCACTACACCACCCTCAATCTGACCTTCACAGGATAGCGGATTAACAGCCTTGCCTACATCATGTGCAGCGACCATTTCCTCAACTTTTCCTGTTTTCTTATCCAGGATACATACCTGTGTCGCATAGCCATAAGCTACATGAGAAACAGGATTCGGTACATTTGCACCAAGCGGATCTGTCTTAGCCAGATATTCTGCATAGTAAACCTTGCCAATCACATCATCAATAGTCTTGCCTGCATTTCGGTCCTCCATGATCTTATCGCAGGCACGGCGGCAGGCTTCTCCTGTTACCAGAGTCTGTCTGGAACCGGAAGTGGTTCCTGAATCCGGCGAAAACCAGGTATTACTTCTCTCATAAACAATATCTTCATGTTTCAGGTCTGTATTGGTAACTACCATCTGTGTCAGAACCGTGCCAAGTCCCTGTCCGATACAGGAAGCACCGGAATAAATATGAAGCTTTCTGTCCTCTTCAAATACAAGTTTCACGCGACCCGTATCCGGGATTCCGACACCAACACCGGCATTCTTCATAGCACAGCCGATTCCAACTGGTTTGCCTGCCTCCAAAGCAGCATTGTATTTCTCTTTTACCGCCTCCAGCGTTTCTACCAGACCTGTAGAATTATCTACGATCTGACCATTCGGAAGTGTTTCACCCGGGCGGATTGCATTACGATAGCGGATTTCCCATGGTGTGATACCTACTTTATCTGCCATCATATTCAGCAATGTCTCTGTTGCAAAACAGGTCTGGGTTACACCAAATCCACGGAACGCTCCTGCTGGCGGATTGTTAGTATAATAAGCAGTTCCTTCAATCTCAAAATTCTCATAATGATACGGACCTGCTGCATGTGTACATGCACGTTCCAGTACCGGACCGCCAAGAGAGGCAAACGCACCTGTATCTGATGCTACTTTCGCTTTTACCCCCATAATATTGCCATTCTCATCACAGCCCATAGTCATATCCATATAAAATGGGTGGCGCTTCGGATGAACCAGCAAAGACTCTGCTCTGGAAAGCTTCATTTTCACCGGTTTCTTAGTTGCATATGTAAGCAATGCTGCCAGATGCTGTACTGTCATATCTTCTTTTCCGCCGAATCCACCGCCTACAAGTGCATTCTGTATCTTTACCTTATCCGTTCCAAGTAACAGGGAACACTCATGTAATGTCTGATGTGCAGACTGGTCTGTGGAATATATGAAAATATCTCCATCCTCATCATAGAAAGCCACTGCACTCTCAGGCTCAAGGAATGCATGCTCTGTCCATGGAGTCTCAAAATGATGGCTGATCACATATTTCGAATTACGGATCGCCTCATCTGCATTTCCTCTGCTGATATGTTTATGTGCGCAGATATTATTTTCTTCTTCATCAAATACTTTCGGAGCATCCTCTGCTGCCGCTTCCTCAATCGTATGAATATGAGGCAGAACCTCATATTTCACTTTGATCAGCTTCTTAGCTTTCTCAGCTGTTTCTCTGTCCTTCGCAGCTACAACAGCAATGGCATCCCCCAGATAATGTGTCAGTCCCCCTACAGGTATCAATGTATACTGATCATGCTTCAGATGTCCAATCTTGTTCTCTCCCGGGATGTCCTCTGCCGTTAATACGGCTTCTACTCCAGGAAGTGTCTTCGCTGCTGTTGTATCAATCTCAAGCACACGTGCACGTGGATATTTACTTCTGAGTGCCGCCCCATACAGCATTCCATCAAAATAAAAATCATCCGGGTATTTGCCAGTTCCCAGTACTTTCTCTTCCACATCCACTCTGGATACCCTGTGTCCTAAGTTCCAGTTTGGATCCAGATCATCCGGGATTACACCCTCTTTTAAAACTTTCGCAGCCAGCCTTACTGCATCCATAATTTTTACATATCCTGTGCAGCGACAATAATTATTGCGCAGTGCATATTTGATTTCATCATCTGTCGGCTCTTTATTCACATCCAGAAGAGCTTTGGTACACATTACCATACCCGGAATACAGAATCCACACTGAACTGCACCTGCTTTTCCGTATGCATATGTATAAACTTCACGTTCCCACTCTGTCAGACCTTCTACAGTGATCACTGTTCTTCCATCCAGCAGATCCGTATCAGGTACGCACGCTTTGCAGGTTTTTCCGTCAATAATAACTGTACAGGCTCCGCAGGCTCCTTCACTGCAGCCATCTTTTACTGAAGTCAGACGAAGTTCATCTCTCAGAAAGCGCAGTAGTTTTTGATTTCTGGCCGGTTCGACCTTTTGTCCATTGACTGTAAATACTGCCATATTGGACTCTCCTTTCTTTTTCGCACGTCTGCCTATTAGGGCAGTCAGCCAGAGTTTACCTCTGTCTGTTTTTTGTCTGCCTGTGATACCGCATAAATTTATCTCTTTTCATCCCGCGCCAGGCTCCGCTCTATATATTCCTGCCTGTGAAAAGTAAAACAAATTCTGTAACATGCGGCCGCGATTCAGCCTGATATGCAACACTGTCCACAGCCATTTTCTGCTGTGGACAGCGTTAAATTTCTTTTTAAGTCTCTAATATTTGAAAATTTTAAATCTCTTTATAACTCTTTATTCTGTTTTCCTTATGATCATTTCATGATCAGATAGCTGTAATTATCGATCACTGCACAGATCAGTCTGCGAAGTCCTTCATACAGCTTATCATTAGCATCATCCGCCTTGCAGTCAGAAATCTGGCCAAGCAGACGAACCTTACATTCTTTTGTATCTGGATTGATCACTGCAAATCCATCGTTTGTACTGTCTGCCATATCTGCTTCAGAAGCAAATAATGTGAATTTATCTTTATACGGTGCACTTGCATATGGACAGAAGCTCTTGCAGTTACCGCATTCATTACACATATAATCTACATGGATCACCTGATTCATTGCCATTCCAGGAACTTTGATAGAGATGTTTGCTCTGTTCGGACATACATCGACACAGTTCTCACATACCTTATTGCAAGTCAGGCAACGTTCACTTTCGTTCACAGCATCCTTGCTTTCCTTAAGGATTGCTTTCTTAGAATAGCAGGCTTCTTCTGTTCCAGGTACAGGCTGTCCTTTTACAATATCATGTCCAAGGATTGCTTTTACTGCAACCTGAGCATCACGGATTGCTTCTACGATCGTAGCAGCACCTTTAGCACCGTCACCTGCTACATAAACACCTTCTACGCTTGTTTCCATTGTCTTGTCGTTGATGCGGGCTTTTCCGCGCTCATTAACTGCAATACCGTTTGCTTCGTAGAATTCAGTCGGAACCTTCTCGCCAACTGCAACGATTACGGTGTCAGCCGGAACTTCTTCTGTTTCGCCTGTTTCTGTCACACTTGCACGTCCGGAAGCATCCATGTTGCCAAGTTCCATCTTCTTGCAGAGAAGTTTACCGTCTTCCAGAGATACAGGAGAAAGAAGTTCTTTGAACTCTACGCCCTCTTCCAGGACTTCCAGTAACTCATCTTCTGCTGCAGGCATGTAGCGTTTTGTTCTTCTGTATACCAGATAAACATGTTCTACACCTTCTGTACGTTTTGCAGCCCTTGCTGTATCCATAGCAGTATTACCACCGCCGATTACAACCACATTCTTACCAAGTTCGACTTTTCCGTCTGTTGCCTTGAAATCTCTTAAGAATTTCAGAGCATTGACTGTTTCACCTTTTTCAAGTTTCAGAGTACCCGGTTTGTTTGCACCTACTGCTACGATCACTGCATCATAACCCTGTGATTTTAATTCCTGAACAGATGTAATTTCTGTACCGGTCTTGATCTCTACACCCATCTTCTCAATGAAAGAAACGTCTTTATCGATCGCTTCATTGGAGATACGGAATCCAGGAATCACATAGCGGATCACACCACCGGCTTTCTCTTCTTTCTCAAATATTGTTACAGAAGCACCTGCTCTTGCAAGGAAGTATGCAGAAGCAATACCTGCAGGACCTGCACCTACAACAGCTACTTTTTTACCGTCTGCTGTACCTGCTTTGATCTCGTTAATTACGGTATCATATCCGTTCTGAGCTGCGATGAGTTTAGTGTTTCGGATATTAACAGGCTCTTCATAGAAATTACGTGTACATTTGTACATACAGTTATGTGCGCAGAGAGTACCTGTGATAAACGGAAGTGCATTCTTCTCAAGAATGACTCTTAATGCCTGTGCATAATCTCCGTCTCCTGCCAGTTTCACATAAGTTGTGATATCCTGGTGGATCGGACATCCCTCTTCACATGGAGCAAAGAAGCAGTCAAGAAGTGGTACTTCTGAATCTGTTTTTCTCTTAGGAAGTGGTTTTATGCTCTTTACATGATGAGCATCTTTCTTTGCATCATCTGCTAACTGCTCAAGTGCAGCTACATCAATACCAGTCCATTCTCCGGCACCATCAGCCATTACTTTCTCTGCCATCTGAGTGAATCTCTGATATCCGCCCGGTTTCAGAAGTGTAGTTGCCACTGTTACAGGCCATACACCACATCCGACGATACGGT